>NZ_JADPIE010000002.1:0-300000 GCF_015666175.1 Halonatronomonas betaini
GAAAAAAGCTAAAACTGGCTTTATTGCTTAACTTTATTACTGACTGAGGAATTTACACACAAATATGGACTTGACTCTACTTATTCTTTTAGTAATTAAATTATAGCCTCCCATTATTTCATTTGAATAATTTACATTAATTTTTGTTTTTAAAAAATTAATAGCTGGTTTTATATTATAGTAATTGTCTTTATCTAATAAGATATTTAACTCAAAACCTATATTAATTTCATTATTATAATTTATGATTCTTTTAACCTCAGGCATTAATTGAATATCCATATAAAACATGACCTCCTGCTAATATTTTAATATGAACCCCTCAGAAGAGGGGTTCATTAATTATAAAATTACTGAATCGGCTTAATATCTCCTCTTAGTATTGAAATAATTGTAAAGTTATCATCACCTGGAGAATTCAAGTAAATTGGATCATCAAAATCAGGCCATTCAGTTGTCAAACCAGAACTTGTTAGATTCCTTCCAGAAAGAGCAATCACTGGCAGAATAGGCAGACTTTGATTGAATGAATAAACTATATCCTGGATAGTTTCTTCTTGATCTTGAACATCCCAACCATCAGCTGATGATAAAATAAGATCTTCCATATTAAAAGTTCCTCTATCTGTTTCTACTTCAACATCAAATCCAATTCCAGGTCCTGAAGCTCTAGTATTTTGATAAATAATAGGACCTTCATATGCATACATTGGATGTGGTTGGCCAGTACCCCAGAAAGATAGGGCCATTTCAAAATTACCAGCTTCTATATTAGGGACTCTTTGTGACTCTTCAATTCCATTAAATCTGGTTTCTATTCCAAAATCAGTTAGTAATTCAGCAATTGTTTCTGCTGCAACTGAAGCATCGGCCCAGGCCGATGGGGTTTGGATTCTTAATGTGAATTGATCACCATCTACAGAATACCAATTTCCGTCTTCTTTATAGAATCCAGATTCTTCTAAATATGAAGCTGCTTTATCATGATCCAGCTCATATCTTGTTAATGAACCTGTTTCAACATTCCAACCTTCCATAGTTGGCTCTCCAATTCCTGTAATCCAATCTACTCCAATACTAACACCAGGCAAAGCAATATCACCAACTAAATTTCTATCTATAGCATAAGCTAAAGCTTTTCTGACATTTAAATCATTTAAAGGTTCCAAGTTATGATTAAAATAAACAGCTAAGCCATCTACAGCTGGTGTCTGAACAAACTCTATTCCCATATTTTCAAATGCTGTCATTGTACCAGAAGGGAACTCATGTGTCAAATAATCTGCCTGTTGATTTAAAACTAACGGAGTTAAATCAGAAACCCCTCCATTATAGACAAGTATCTCATCAAAATGGACCTGATCAGCCAAATAAGAATTATTATTTTTCTTTAATACAACTTGAGAAGAACTTACACTAGCAGGGTCTAAATAATATGGTCCAGTTGCATTAACATAATCAGGTCTAAATTCACTGAAATCAACCTGCAAGTCTTTCCATTCTTCAGATTCTGAATCATGCCCGTCTTCAATTAATTGTTCAATTCTTGCAGCAAAATCACCATAAGTGTGAGTATCTACTATATTTTCTCTTAATACCATTCTTAAAATCAATGAAGAGGCTCTATCTATATTAAAAGTTAATTCATGGTCAGATATTACATCTACAGAACTCAAATAATTCCAGACAGGAGCCTCCATAAATCTCAAAATTGTAAAAGTAGTTATTACGTCTTCAGCATTAAATTCATCGCCGTTATGCCAGTAAACATCTTCACGTAATTGAACAGTTATCTGATTGTTTTCTTGATCAATTGTCCAGTCAGAAGCAAGATATCCCTCATATTCATTATCTGCCCAAATAAGAAATCCCATTGGTAGTTGATGGATATCTCTAAAAAACCTCAATTCAATGGCACCAGGAACGAACATATTAAAGTGACCAGATGGTGGAGCTGAATAAGGCCATCCACCAGCAAAAACAGCTGATTGTGCATTAACCTCCATTGTATTAACCAAACCTAAACTTACAAACATAAAAACAAAGATCATTAAAATCGTTAGTTTTTTCATTTTAATCCTCCTCGGTGTTTTAATGTTAAATAAATATTTAACTCAAATAATCCCCCCTTCTAATTAATTGTTATTAACAACATGACAGGCAACCTGATGTTCTTCAGAACCAATTAATAAAGGATCTTTATCATAACAAACAGGCTCTTCAGCCCATGGACAACGAGTATTAAAAGCGCATCCAGAAGGAATATTTTTTAACTCAGGTATATTCCCCTCTTTTAATTGAAACCTTTCTTTGCTTTTTGTTATTATCGGATCAGCTTCTGGTATAGCTCCAATCAAAGCTTTTGTATAAGGATGCTTTGCATTATAAATCAATTCATCTGTTTCACCTAATTCAACGATTTTACCGAGATACATTACTGCTATTCTTCCTTCTTTTGCAAAATAATTTGCTATTGTTAAATCATGTGTTATAAAAAAGAAAGAAACATTATATTTCATTTGTAACTCTTTTAAACTATTTAAAATACTAATTCTTAATGAAGTATCAATCATAGAAACTGCTTCATCCACCACCATAAAACTTGGGTCCAGAGTTAATGCTCTTGCAATCGATACTCTCTGCTTTTGCCCCCCTGATAATTGATGAGGATATTTATCTAAAAAATCTTCAACAGGTGTTAATCCTACTAAATCTAATATACGACTTACCTCTTTATAAGTTTCATTATATTTTTTGGTAATATTATGTCTTTTTAACGGATTAGCTATAATAGAAAAGATTGTTTGAACAGGGTTTAACGAAGCGAAAGGATCCTGATGAATCATCTGAACATCTTTTTTAAAACTTCTTAAATCTTTTTTTGTAAGATCTTTAACCTCTTGACCTGAAAATCTGTAAGAACCTTTGCTATAACTTTCTATATTTGCAAGAATTCTACCTAGTGTTGTTTTCCCACAACCAGATTCTCCAACTATACAAAATGTTTCTTTTCTTTTTATACTAAAATTTAAACCTCGTAATACCCATACTTCTTTTTTACCTTGTCCAAACTTTTTATGAAGGTTACTTATTTCAATTAAATTTGCTGCCATCAATTATCTCTCCTTATAGGAGGCACATTTTTATAGTTGTAACAAGCCACAAAATGAGATTCCCCAACTTTAATTATAGTTGGTTCATCTCTAAAACATTCTTCTGTGGCAAAATTACATCTGGGTGAAAATTGACATTTATTTTCTATATCTATCAAATCTGGAGGGCTTCCAGGTATTGAGCTTAAATCACCTTCACACTTATCAGATATTAATTTTGGTACTGCATTTATCAGACCATAAGAATATGGGTGTGAAGGACTATAAAAAATATCTTCTGTTTTTCCATTTTCAACAATCTGCCCTGCATACATAGTAGCTACTTTATCAGCTAATTCTGCAGCTATAGCTAGATCATGAGTAATTATAATAATTGAAAAATTATATTCTTCTTTTATCAATCTTAAAAGGTCTATGATTTTTCTTTGAGTTAAAACATCCAGAGCAGTTGTTGGTTCATCAAAGATTACAATTTTTGGATCTAATATAAAACTTAAAGCTATTAATGCTCTTTGTTTCATTCCACCTGATAATTCATGGGCATATGAATTTAATACCCTATCAGCATCTAGTTGCATTTTACTTAATAAGTTTTTACTTTTATCAATTATGGCTTTTCTTGAATAACCATTATCATGGGCCTTAACAGTATCAATAAAGTGTTCTTTAATTTTAATAACTGGATTAAAAACACTTTGAGAAGCCTGAAACATGAGAGCAATTTCTTGCCAGCGAATTATTTTAATATCTCTTTCACTCATTTGAGTTAGAATTTTTACTTCTCCATCTTTATAATAATTAATTTCACCGTTTAATAATTGAGCATTATCTTCATCCAACTGAACAATTGATAAACAGAGAGTAGTTTTTCCACAGCCAGATTCACCAATTAATGCTACGACTTCATTTTCATGAACTGTTAAATTTACATTTCTTACAGCATGAAGTTTACCTCTTGGAGTATTATAAGCAATACTTAAGTCATTTATTTTTAGTAATTCTTTTTTCATAGCTTTAGTCATCATGATCAGTCCTTAACACTGGATTAAATAGGTTCTCAAGTGATCTATTAATCCAGACCAGGCTTAATATCAGTAATGAAATTGCAATCGCTGGTGCTAATATAAACCATAAGGCATCAGGATGATAGATAGCTCCTTGAGCCCATGCTATATTTAACATAACCCCCCAGTTTACCTCTAAAGGCAGCAATCCTAAAAAAAACAGCCCTACTTGTGCATAAATTGCATGCCTCATCATCAAAGTAAAATTCATTATTATAAAAGGCATCATATTAGGAGTAATCTCCTTGAAGATTACATGTATAATGCTTAAATCCAGCATTTTAGCTGCTTCAACATATTCTCTTTCCTTCAAACTCAATACTTCTGCACGTATACTTCTAAATAAACCTGCCCATGATAAGATCGCTAAAACCAGAGCCAAAACATAACTTGTTAAATTAAAAAAACCTGATAAAACAACTAATAATGGGAACCTGGGGATTGTAAGCCATACATCTGCAAAAAATAACAATATCTCATCAAATTTACCACCTATTAAAGGTGCAGCAGTTCCCAAGAAAATACCAATCATTACACTTATTGATGCTGTTATAAATGCAAGTAATAATAAGCCACGTCCTCCATTTGCAATTTGTGGCCAGATATCTCTACCCATATGATCTGTACCTAACCAATTTTCTCCAGAGGGTGGCTGAAAAATTTGAGTAGGATCGGCTCGACTTTGTAAAGGGAATATATAAGGAGAAATTGCTGACAATAAAATTATTATTAGCAATATTGATATCCCTAAGACACCGATTTTATCACTTAGCATTGCTTTTAATCCGACTTTGAATTTCTTGAATAAATATTGAGTGGATTCCACTATTCTCCCCTCCTGGTTCTTGGATCTAGAGCTCCATATATTAATTCTGCAAACAAGTTTGAAAATACTATGCATGCAGTTATTATTAATAAAATACCTTGCATTACTGGATAATCTCTTCCATGAACAGCATTTAACAGCTCTAATCCTAAACCCTCATAAACAAATAATTGCTCAATTATTAATGATCCTCCTAATATAAAGCCCATTCTCATAGCGAACTCGGTTGCTATAGGTAAGAATGCATTTCGTGCTACATATTTAGACATTATTTTAGTATTACTTAGTCCTCTAGCTTCAGCTAATTTCACATACTCTTTTTTTAAAGTAGATGTTGTGCTTCCTTTCATTAGTAATACCCACATTCCTATTTGAGCTAAAACATAAGTTATTATAGGAAACATTCCATGAGCAAAAATGTCTCTAATATATGTAAAACCATCATCTATAGATAATCCCATCGTATGAGTACCTCTCATAGATTGAATTGGTAATAATGGTCTGTCCATTCCAAACCATGTAATAATGCCAAAAAATATTATTAGAAAAATTCCTATTAGAAAATCTGGAATAGCGCTAATAATTGAAGCAGAACCTGTTATGATTGGCTCATACCATTTATCCCTCTTAAATGCCGATATAGTTCCTAAAACAATTCCTAAAATTGTACTAATAATTAAACCTGACCCAACAGTAAACAATGTCCAGGGTAATCGTGCTCTAATAATAGTAGATACTCTAACCCCTGGCGATCTAATTGATTGTCCCATATTTCCCTGTATAAGATTCCCTAAATAAGATATATATTGTCTCCATACAGGCATATCAAGATCTAAAGCATATAAAGCGGAAGCCCTTGATCTAGCAGCTTCAACTGAAATACCATGACTTGAAATTAATTCATTTACATAAATATCAACAGGATTAGACGGCATTAATCTTATAAGAAAAAATATTAATGTAGTAACAAACCAGATAGTAAATATTGCTTTAAATATTTTTCTAACCCAATAGTTATTTAAACTCTTTAAAAAAATGATAGGAATTTACCCCCTTTTTAAGCCTTATATAACACTAGTATAAATATTTAAACAATTTAAGTCAAGTAGTTTTTTAACCTTTTTAAAAAATTAATATTACAGGACTTAAACAGTCTCAAAAAACAAAAAAACCTCCATTGAGAAATGGGAGGTTTTAGTGGGATGCTTAACATTGCCAGGATATTTTTTCGGACTTAATTATTGTAAACTCTTTCTATCTTCTTTTAATTTCACCGCAAAATTCCATGACCTCCTGGTCACAGGTTAAATCAATAAAACCCAGGTGATCTAACAGATCAAGCATTTTCTTCATTAGCCTCTGACCAATGCATCTTTTCTAATATTCTGGCAAAACCTCCAGCATTAAGGCATTGGTATAAAAGCAAAGATTATTTGATCTAAAAATAATAAGTCATGCCTGCTGAGATTCCAGTATTAATATCATTATTACTATCTAAACCAATACTTCCATCAATCCTCAATTCAAGGCCTCCGCCTAAGTCGCTAATATAATAAGGAGCTGCCATTAGATTCTTGTTTTCAGTCTCTCCTAGCAGGGCTAAACCTATATTAGTAAAGCTATCCAGATTGGTGCTAATATTTAAAATAAACAAGTCTCTAGCAGTAAAGATTTCTCCACCGGCCACTCCATTTGCAGGCATATCGCCTCCTGGCATTTGCCCACCGAATGATTGATTTGATAAAGCAAGCCCTAAAAGTGCATTCATATCAAGGTCATTCTGAATGAATCTTAAATACTCGCCCTGGACCATTACCTGCCTATCAGCAAATTCTCCAGTCTGCCAGCTATAGTCAAGGCCGAGCTGGATGACCCAGTCGTCTATTTCACTATCATTTAATCTGTAATAGCCTGCTGCACCATAAGCTCCCAGTTCACCTATATCTCCACTATAGGTGATGCCGGCTCTGGTCAATCGGTCAAAACCAATTAAAACTATTTCACTATTAATAAAATCAAATTCAGGGATCTCATGGCTGGCCAGGTTAAAGCTTAAATCATAGCCCTGGCCTGGAAGCCGGAGTCTGGTGCCAAACCCTAATTGATTGAGTTCTGAATTATATTCTGGCCAGTTGATAACTGCCTGTAAGCTGCGGCCTGCACCTAAACTATGGAAATAGCGGGCACCATCTATACCTGGTGTTAAGGTCTCGCCGGCCAGACCTTCTATAGAAAAACCATAGTCATAAGGATTAATAACTGCCCCATATGACCAGGAGACTGGCTGGCGGCCTAATGTTAAATGACCACTATCAAATCTTCTTCTAAGATAAAGATACTTAAAATTAAAATCAGCATCACCGGTATCTCTTAATGAACCCTGCATTACTAGTCTTGGCTCAATACCGGCAGCAGCTGGCAGATAAAATTCTAGCTCAGTCGAGCCAGAAAAAGTTGTAGATAAATCTCCATCTGCCTGATAATTAAGGCCTGCATTTAGATTTAGCTCTCCTCCTATTTCTACTGCCTGAACCTGCTGGTTATTAAAACCAGCTATCAATATAAATATTATTGCAAATGTCAGAGCTATTCCTAATTGTTTATTTAATTTCATAATATCCCCTTTCAATTATAAGTTCTCTTAATTACTTTATACTGACTTTCAAGCCAGATTACTTTATACTATAAATCAAGCCAGGCTCGATAAATAATTTTATATCAAGTTTACTGCAGGCTATCAAGAGAGAATGTACCTTCTGGAATCTCCGGGTTAAATTCAATTTCATTAATCCTAAAAATAGTCCTGCTATCTTCCATTAACTGATCACTCATGACCATCTCTGTTGGATACCAGCGATCGTCATCAAATAGATCGACTTCAGTAACCTCGGCAACCTTTAACATCCGGCCATTTCTGGCATAGAGCTCTTCTCTGAGGCCAATATAGCGCTCCTGGTCGATCCAGATCTTTCTTTCATAATAGGAGACCTCTTCGCCTTCCCGGGCTATACCGCTTAAAACATAGGCCATCCGGCCATCTATCTCTTCTTCGCCTAATAGCTCAAACTGATACAGGTCGGTTAATCTCTCTGATTCAAGGGCATCCTGATAGGAAAAATCACTGCCCATCATGCCCTGGTTAAGCATATGGCCTGAGATTCTAACTAGATCTTCGGCATCAGGGAAATACATCCAGAGCTCTTCCCCCAATTTTAAATATTTAGTTCCCCTATCTCTAGGGTTTGTAAATTCAGTCAGGGCATCGCCTTCCTGGGAATAAGAGACCATCTCTTTGACAGTTTCTCTATTGCCTTTAACAATCACCATCTCGGCTTCCATTCTGGCTGAAACGATAAATTCATTGTCATCCCGCTGGTTCATGATCTCTTCAGCTGTTAAATCTGTTTCTATTTCTGTTATATTTTCACCTGGTTCAGCTGTAAAACCATAACTTACTGATAAGAAAGTTGTTGCCATTACAAATAAGAATATAATTAAAATAGTTGTTAAACCTTTTTTCTTAAATAAACTCTTTAACATTTTATCCACACCCCTTATTTAATTGATTATTCTTCAACATGATGAATTGCTTCAGCTGGATCCATCTTAGCTGCTTTAAAGGCCGGATAAAAACAGGCCAGGGTAACAATGATTGTTGATAGAATAAAGCTAAATATAAGATTCTCAAGGCTAAAGCTTAAATGGAAGACCGGCTCCATTAAGAAGTCAGCCTCAGCCACTGTATTAGCAAATTCTTCTACATAAAGACCGTTAATTGAGTAATAATAGGTGATAAGCCCACCTGTAACAACACCTAGAATACTCCCGATAATACCCATAAAACCACCTTCAAGAATAAATATTTTCATTATATCTCCGGCTTTAAGGCCAAGTGCAGAGAGCATTCCTATCTCTGAAGTCCTTTCTCTAACAATCATTGTTAATACACTTATTATAACAATTGTACCCATTAAAATAAATAGAATATAAACAAAATTCATCATATCGTAAACCTCATCAAAGGTTTCGATAATTGGGTTGGCTTCTCTAAAGGTTTGAGCTAAATAATTGTCTCCACCATGTTCGGCCAGGAGAGTTTCTATATCAGCTTTAAGCTCTGTTGTATCAGCTATAGAATTCCCAAAAATCATAATCTCGCTGTACTGATCATCTAAATAGAGCATATCCTGGGCAGTTGCCAGGGGCAGATAGAAAAAATTATCATCGAGATCATTGACCCCTGTATCCCTAATGCCAACTATTTCAAATGTCCTGCCCTGTAAGGACTGGTAGCTATCTGAAAACATCAGGGTTACTGTGTCATTTAATTCTCGATTGATTTCTTCTAATAGGCCAATCCCGACAACAATTTCGTTGCCAGATTCAGCCATTCTACCTTCAGTGATCTCATCTGGAATAACTCCATGGGTTGATTCCCTGTCATAATCCACTCCGACACCTAACATTCTGATCAGTTCGCCATCGATGCTGGCCATGGAACCAAAACGGATTCTAGGAACTGTATAATTAACTGCTTCAACCTGGTTAATTAGCTCATCCATCTCTTCTGCACCACCCTGATTGAAACCGGTAATGGTATAATCCAGGGGTAGGATAGTCTCTCTAATATTATATTCCTCGGTGGTTACTCTAACATGGCCATAGTTATTATCGATATATAGGCCAAAAATTGTTTCAGTTGCACCAGACATAAAAGCTCTGGAGAAAATAACTATGGTAACAACTGCTGCGATTGCTGCTACAGCTATAAAAGTACGCATTTTATTCCTGGTTAAATTTCTCCAGGCTATTTTTACTAATTGCATTTTAAATACACCTCCTGGCCAGTTTATTTATGGTGGATTGCTTCTGCCGGATTCTTTTTAGAAGCCCAATATGCAGGTATGATACTGGCTATGATTGATACAAAAATAACTAAAAATATAATTAATAGAAATGAGGAAAGATTAATAGCTCCATGGATTCTACCGCCTTCAATTGGGAAAATACCTATATCAGCCATACCGATTAAATCTGCTGAAACACCATAAATATTAAAGACGATCAAGAGCAGAAGGCCAATAAATGAGCCTATCAAACTCCCTATCAAGCCAATACCTGCTGCTTCATATATCAAGATCTTAATAATCTCTGACTGTTTTAAGCCCATTGCTTTCATCATTCCTATCTCTTCAACTCTCTCAATTGCTGCCAGAACAATAGCTGTAAAGATTCCGATTATACCGACAAGCAAGAAAAGTCCGAGAATAAAATAAATCTCTATGGTATTCCAGGCATAAGCAGAGACTAACATCTCATTGGTATCTTCATAGGATTGGATAGTAAAATCGTTATTCTGGACTGCTAGAGATAATTCATCTGCCCTATCAGCGGCTATATGGCGATTATCTAACCTTATAACCAGTCGATTGATCAAAT
Organism: Halonatronomonas betaini; assembly: GCF_015666175.1. NCBI lineage: Bacteria > Bacillati > Bacillota > Clostridia > Halanaerobiales > Halarsenatibacteraceae > Halonatronomonas > Halonatronomonas betaini. The sequence continues at coordinate 10,443 of NZ_JADPIE010000002.1, forward strand.
CCTCTTCAATTCCAAGAGCTAAATATGACTGAGCACTGGCTATATAGACTGTTCTCAGATTAACTTCTGGATCAGGGGTCGAGATAATTCCTCTAACTTCGCCCTGAAGAGTATTAAGAGAGCCGGCATCGTCTTGAAATCTTAAGGTATAAAAATCCCCTACCTCAAGATCGAAGAATCGGGCCAGTTGATCTCCAATCACAACTCCATCATCTTCTGAGTCTCTAATGAAATCACCGGCAACAAGATAATCTTCATTCCTGAAGACCTGGCCAAAACTGGCTGGTTCGATGGACCTAACTAAAACCGGAAATTCATGGCGACCGGCTATAAAATCTGCTGAGAAATCAAGTAGACCAGTATAGGCCTGCAAACTTTCCAGGGTTTCTACCTCTGATATAAGTTCTTCCTCAGGATAAAAAGTCTCCTCTAAAGGAATATCTTCACCTGCCTCGGTCTCAGCTATTAACTCTTCTCTCGCTATTTCAAGATGGGGAGTACTGACATCGATTATATTTTCAAAGGCAAGATCAAACATCCCAAATAAGAATGATTCTAACAAAAGGAAGATTATCACAGCTATTACTAATAAGCCGGAGATAATAAATGTCCTTTTTTTCCTGCGAAATAAATTTCTAAATGCTATCTTTAGAAGATACATTTAATTACCTCCTCTCATCCTTTGAAATATTACCGTCTTTGATTTCAAGCAATCTATCTGCATATTCCATTACCAGTGGATCATGGGTTGAAAAAATAAAAGTTGTATCCAGTTCCTGATTCATCTTTAACATTAAATCAAGGACCTCCTGGCTGGTTTTAGAATCAAGGTTGGCAGTCGGTTCATCTGCTAGAACCAGTTTAGGTTCTTTTACCAGGGCCCTGGCAATAGCAACTCTCTGTTTCTGGCCACCTGAAAGTTCATTTGGCTTCCTGGTTAACATATCTCCCAGGCCAACTTTATCCAAAATTGATTCCACTTTCTCGCTATCGCCCTGATCTTTGCCACCTTTAGAAATTCTTAAGGCAAATTCTACATTTTCATAGGCTGAGAGTACTGGAATTAGATTATAGCTCTGAAAAATAAAGCCTATATGATTTCTTCTTAAGGTTGCCAGACCATTTTTGTCCATTTCATTTATAGTTGAACCATTGATCTTAATTTGACCGGTTGTTGGCTTATCTAAAGCACCGATGAGATTCAATAATGTGGTTTTACCTGAACCTGATGGGCCAAAGACTGTTGAAAACTCAGCCGCCTCAATTTCTAAGTCTATACCTCTTAATGCAGGCACTTCTATCTCTCCCTGCTGATAAATCTTTTTTACGTTTTTTAAATTAATTAATGGCATCTTAAAACCCCCTATCATGGATTATTAACAGTCTGGCTATCTGTTAATAATCTTACCTTAAATAATTTAAAATGTAACCACGCATAAGTGTGGTTTTAAAGTATAGGTATACTAATAAGGGTTTAGAGTTCTATATTATTTTATAATAAACCTAATTTTTTAGCCTCTTTGACCGCCTCTGTCCTGTTTTTAACTGAGAGTTTACTATAGATGTTGCTGGTATGCCACTTAACTGTATTCAAAGTTATAAATAGGTTTTCAGCTATCTCTTTGTTTGTCTTGCCCTCTGATATTTTTTTGAGAATTTCAATCTCTCTTTCACTTAAAATTTCAGGGTTTTTATAATCCAGCTCAGCAAATATTTTATTAATCAATTCTTCTTTATCGTCATCCAGCAGATCAACTTCTGACTTATAAGCTGCAAGTATCCTGGCTATTTCCTGGCCTTCATCTATAATTGTTCTAAAATATTCATTTTCTAAACTTATATTTAAAATATAGGCAATATTATTTATATCAATATTTTGAGATCTTCTATAGCTGAGTTTTGCATATAAGAGCCTGGACTTTAATTCTGTGCCAATCAGTCCATATTTCTGAGAGAAATCCAGTATATTATCCAGCAGTTTTTTTGCCTTATCGAAGCTATCAATTATAAGATAAGCTCTGGCCAGGGCCAGGAATTCTTCATCTCTAAAGAGCTGGATCTCATTATTCTCATTTATTCCTTTAGCCTTTAAGTACTTAATAGCTTTCTGGCAATTACCAGTATTACTCTCATCAGAAATCCATAACCTGGCTCTCCAGGCATTATTCCAGCAACTAAAAAAGGCATTCTTGACTGCATCTTCAATAAGATCTAATTCATTAAGTAATTCCTCTGCCCTGGCATAATCCTTTACTGAAAATAGATGCTTTAGGGCAAATGAATATGAATAGGATTTAATACTTGTGATGGCAGGGCTATTCTGGATCTTATCTAAATTGCTATAGACCAATTGACTGGCAGCTTCTATTTGGTTATATTCAGTTAGAATTGCCCCTTTGATCATTTCAACAAACCTGGTCAGGCTGTTATTAATAGCAGTACTATTGATTTTCTGCTGTAACAATTTATTGGAGAGCTTCTCAGTTTGATAAAGATTGCCTGTATACCAGTATGAGATTATCTCCTTTAAGTTTGCTACCTGGATAAAGAAGTTATAATCATCGGCTGGATAGCTATTTCTGACGGCATTAAATCTTTTGATAGCCTGCTCGAATTGGCCTGAGAGCATAAGTTCATTGCCAGCAACCATATTAATTAACATTTCCCAGTATGAATTTGCAGGAAGTTTTTTTAATAGATCATCAGGGGAACCCTTTATATCCAATTTTTCCCCCTTTGAATTGGCATAAACAAACCGGGTAAGATAGAAGATGCCTGTATAGATATCTGCTTCTTTTTTTGGATACTGATTTAAAATGCCCTGGTTTATCTTGTCCTGGAGATAGTCGATCTTCTTTTCAATTAGATCATGCTGGCCTGATAATAGATTGAGGATAAATAGGTTCATTAAATAGAGCTTCAAATTATTATTAATTTCTTCCTCTGGAATTCTCTCCAGCCATTCTTTTATCAGGATATGCTTTCCTTCAGTATTTAGTTCTTTAAAGTTATCAAAGAGGATCTCGCCAACCTGATCGTAGTTTTCTGCCAGTAAAGCCTGCTCTACTGCATCATCTATCAGGTTATTGGCTAAAAACCAGTCGGTAGCCTTTGAATAGGTTTCAGAAATAATTTGATGATTGTATCTTTCAAGATATTTTTTGATTGCCTCTGAAAATACTGAATGATAGCCATACCAGCTGCCCTGACTTTCATACTTACTTAAAAATAACTGTTTCTGATATACCTGATCGATTAATTCCTGACTATTTTCTCGGCCAGTTATGGCAGCAGCAAGATCATAGTTGAATTTATTTAATAAAGCTGTCTGCAGGATAAAGTCTTTTAAATCGGGGTCAATATCATCGAGAACATCTTCGATTAGATATTCAAAGATTAATTCTTTACTGGCTGGTAGTTTGTTAATGAGGCTTTCATTGAGATTGCTTGTATAGCCTCTTAAGTTTGTAATTAATTTTATTCCTGTAATCCAGCCATCTGTTAGCCTGGATATTTTATTAATACTTTCATCTGATACTGGCAGTTCATTTTCTCTAAAGAAATCAATTATCTCTGTCTCAGAAAACTTTAATTCCTGGAGGCTAAGGGCAAGGAGTTTGCCTTTGGACTGCCAGCGATTTAATGGCCAGTTTTCTGGAATGCCCCTACCGGCAATAACTAAATGGATTTTCCCAGGCAGATTATCAATTATAAAATTGATTAAATCAAGGGTATTTTCAGATTCTATTGCATTAAGCTCATCTATAAAAATAAAAAGTCGGTTATCTATTGATTCAAGCTGATTAAGAAAATAGACCAGCAAATTATCTCTGATCTGGTTATAAATACTTTTACTAAAGCCTGACCTATCTATTTCATCAATAATATCATTGATATCCGGTGCAAAATTATCTAACTGAGATTTAATAGAGCTTATTAAATACCTCATTAATGTTACTGGAGAATTATGCTCAGATGCCAGGGTCAACCAGCAAATCATATAATCTCTTTTTTCTAACTCATGATAAATATTCAGTAAAAAAGATGTCTTGCCAAAACCTGCCGGGGCAAAAATAGTTGTGCAGGAACGTAAAAAGCCGTTTGCTGATTCCAGGTCTTTAAAGAATAAATTATTTAATCTCTCCCGGTTGATCAACCTGTGAGAACTTGTTGGTGGTTTTAATCTGGTTTTTAGAATTGTATTCATTTTAATAAAGCTCCTTTTAAATGGATAATATTTTTCTGATTTCCCCTGTATAGTTATTTATTCTTGATAAATAAGTTATCTCCTTTTAATGATGCTTATATAGAAAAAAGCTAGCTAAATGTCAGCTATTAAATGGATTATCATTTAAAATTTAATATTATTTGAGGTATACTTTCAATCTGCCAGTCAGAAAAATCTTTTTAAATTATTTATTGCATAATATAATTACCGGGAATTGCAACAGGAGATTTTCTATTTCAGATTTAAGAACTTGTCAAGGCTTGAAAAAGTTAAAGAAAAATAAAATACCAGACTAGCTTCCGATATTAGTAAAAAAATAGGCGGAGCCAATCTGGCTTAAACATAATTATATTAAAATTTAGATTATAAATACTTATTAGACACCAAGATATTCAGATTTAACTTCTTTATTCTCAATAAATTCCTGGGTATTTGCTTGATAAACAATTTCTCCTTTTTCAATAATTATAACCCTGTCAGCAACTTTTTCTATAAAAACTGCCTTTTGTTCTACCCAAAGTATTGTAATCCCCTCTTCTTTCAGTAGGTTAACAGTGTCAATAACCTTTTCAGAGATTACTGGTGCTAAACCTTCTAGTGGTTCATCTAATAAAAGAAGACTCGGGTTAGTAACTAATGCTCTTCCTATTGCTAACATCTGCTGCTCTCCGCCACTTAAATCAGTTCCTTTGTTATTTTTTCTCCTTGCAATTTCAGGAAAAAGATCAAATACTTTTTCTGGTGTCCAGTCATTATTTTCACCTTTTCTATGAGTCATTGTTAAATGCTCATATACTGATAGCGAGGGAAATAATCTTCTTCCCTGAGGAACTAATCCAATACCACTTTTTGCTATATCGTATGAAGGAAATTTGCTGATATCTAGATTCTTGAAATTTATTGAGCCTTCATTATCTGGAGGATTCATATTCATAATAGATCTTAAAAGAGTTGTTTTACCCATTCCGTTTCTTCCTAAAACAATTACTGTTTCATTCTTATATAATTCAAAATTTATATCATATAAAATTTGACTTTGTCCATAAAAGGAATTTAAATTTTCAACCTGGAGAATTCTATCTGTCATTTTTATTCCCCTCCAACATAAATGCGTTGAACTTCTTCATTATTTTGTATCTCTTCTGGATCACCAATGGCAAGAATTTCTCCTTGATTCATTACTAATACTCTATCTGCTAAATCGAAAATTATATCCATATCATGATCTATAATAATTAATGTTAATTCTTTTGTAATTTTCTTTATCAATTTAGAAATAGTATTCCTTTCTTGAGCAGGTAAACCTGCTGCAGGCTCATCTAACATTAATAATTTTGAATCAGATATTAATGCCTGCCCAATCCCAAGTAATCTTCTTTTACCATGGGGAAGTTCCTTTGCTTTAACATTAAAATTATCATATAAGCCAATCTCTTTTGCAATTTCTATACTTTTTTCTATTTTCTCTTTATCTTTATTCCAGGGGATAAAGATATTATAAGTATTTTGATTTTTATTTGCAGCTAAAAACAAGTTTTCCTTTATAGTCAAATCTAAAAATAACTGACTGGTCTGAAAAGTCCTTGAAATACCTGTTAAAGATCTTTTTCTTGCAGGCAGTTTTTCAATATTATTATTTTCAAATATTATCTCTCCTGAGTCAATCGGAATATATCCTGTAATTAAATTAAACATAGTAGTTTTCCCAGCACCATTAGGCCCAATTACACCTAAATTTTCTTTGGGCTTAACTTTAAAACTAACATTATTAACAGCCTTGATTCCTCCAAAACTTTTACTTAAATTTATAGTTTGTAAAATATAATCTTCATTATCTGGCATTTTAAAGACCTCACTTTCATTTTTCAGGAAAGCCTGCCAGAAATAATTCTGACAGGCAACCCTGAAATCTGATTAAAGATTAAATCCATTAACTTATCTTAAAAACCAAATTCACTTAAGAAATCTTCAGGAAGCAATTCAAAGAATTCTTCCTGTGTATCTGGAGGGAAGGAAGCAGAATGTTCTGGTAAACTCATATAAAGTTCAGGATAGTCTTTAAAAGGACCAAATTGAGAAACATCTTCATAAGTCTCTAATACAACATTAGTCAGCCTTCCATCAACTTCTCTAACTTCTTTTATATATACGTTCTGGATTGGATTACCATATTCATCGAGTCTGAATGGACCTCTTGGAGCGTCAGGAATTTCAGTAGCTCTGACAATATTCATGAATTCTTCTCTATCTTCTATATTTCCTTCCATTTCTTCAATGGCCATTAATGCCATTCTTGCTGCAGTATAGCCATGGTCAGAAGCTGCAGAAGGAACTTTGCCGAACATTTCTTGATATCTCTCAGCCCAATCTATAAATTCAGGTCTATCTATCCCTTCAGCAAAATGCATTGAAGACTGAATACCAATTGCTATATCACCAATCTCGGGTAATACAGTTGGTTCTACAGTATTAGCAGAAGCTAGTAAAGGTAGATCTTCATCCATTCCAAAATCAAACCACTGAGATACAAATCTAATTGCATCGTCTCCACCTGTTATAACTAAAGCTGCATCTACATCAAGGGGCATAGTTGCAAAAATTGAACTATAATCATCTGTTCCAATTGGATGCCAAATTCTCTCTACTCGTTCTCCACCAGCCAAATAAAAACCTTTCATAAATCCACCAGCCTGATTATAAGGGAATGCATAATCCTGGCCAATAATAACTACGCTGTTATATCCTAAATCTTCAACAACATAAGCTCCAAAATCAAACATTACCTGGGCACCAGTCCAACCTGCTCTGGCTACATTAGGCTGTGCACGCCTCATTGTAACATCCTCTGGGGCTGAATAGGTTACTATAATAGGAATATCTGTATCAGATGCCCAGTCAATCATAGCCATACCTTCTCCACCAAGAACTGGACCTAATATTATATCAACTTCATCTCTAATTTCTAATGCATCTAATCCACTTAATAGTTGACTTGTATTTCCTCCGGTATCCTCAGTAAACAATTCAATTTCACGGCCTGCTATTTCATAATCAACTTCTTCCAGAGCCATTCTAATTCCTTCAATTGTATCTGAGCCTAAACCAGCAAATGTTCCTGTTATTGGAGCTATTCCACCAATTTTAATAGGTTCATTAGCCTCTGCCATCATTGAGAATGAAAAGACCAGAGCAACTGCTAATACTATTACAGTTAATTTTTTTATCATTTTTCTTCCCCCTTGTAATTTTTTAAAAAGTCAAAAACAAAATGATTCAGAACAGTGTATTTTATTTTTTTCCATAATCACCTCCTTAATTCTTGTATTTTTCCCCAGATTCCTTCAGGCATAAATAATATTACCAAAATAAATACTGTACCTATAATCATCATATATCTATCAGTAAATCTACTAAGCTGAACTTCCATCAAAATAACAGCAGTTACACCAATTAATGGCCCTATTAATGAATTGATACCACCTAAAATTGCTGCAACTAGAATCCAGACTGCTTGATTGATTCCTACAGTTACAGGACTAATAATTCCATTATAATAAACAAAGAATAAAGCTGATAAACCAGCAATAAAACCTGATATTACAAAAGAGATATATCTGATTAAACTGGTATTATAACCTAGGGACTGAATTTTATCTGGATTATTACTTACTGCTTTTAAAGCTAAACCAAACTTTGACAAACTAATCATTCTCAAGAAAAGAAAGATTAGAACAAAAGAGATTAACAATAGATAATAAAAATTCACTCGATTTGTTAGGGAAAACCCGAATAGATCTGGTGGTCTTATTCCAATAATTCCGTCATCACCATGAGTTAAGGAACTCCACTGTAATGCAACTGCCCAGGCCATCTGACCTAAAGCAAGTGATATCATAATGAAATATACACCTGTAGTTCTTATTGTTATTAAACCTATCAATAAAGCACCAACCAATGCTGCTCCCATTGCAGCTAAAATAGCTGTCCAATGAGAAAAACCATGGCTAATTAGCAAGATTGCTAAAGTATAACCTGACAAACCAAAAAATAGAGTCTGTCCTAATGATACCATCCCACCTTTTCCAGCAAGAAAGCTTAAACTATAAGTTAGAATTGTCATGTAAAGTACTCTAATTAATACAGTTAAAAGAAATGGGGTTAGTATATAGGGAGCAAATAATGCTAAAATAACTATAGCTATAAAACTAAAACTATTAAAATTATTTTTAATTTTATTTATCATGTAATTTTCCTCCCTAGCAGCCCACCTGGTTTTAAAGCTAAAATAATTACCATTGGTGCAAAGGTCAATGAGAATGAAAGCTGAGGAAAATAAGCTCCACTAAAGCTCAAAATTAGACCTGTTATAAGTGCTCCAATAGCTGCTCCACCAACACTTCCCATACCACCAATTATTACAACTACAAGAGCTAGAACAAGATAGCGGACATCGGTTCCTATTTGTAACGAAAGATAGGTTCCACCTACAACTCCAGCAGCACCTGCTAAAAATGCTGAAAGCAAAAATACCAGTGTAAACAGCTTTCTAATATTAATACCAAGTGCAGCTACCATCTCTCTATCATCTACACCGGCTCTGATCATTGCGCCTAACTGAGTTTTAAATAATATAAACCAGAGTATAGTCCCTACGGCAATGCTAAGAAATAGAATAAACACTCTAAAACCTGGATATCTTACACCAAAAATATTAAGGCGAGGATTTAAGAATTCTGGAGTCTGAATACTTAAAGGTCTCCCTCCCCAAATAAAGAGCACTATATCAGCAATAACCGTTGATATACCAATAGTTAATAGGGTTTCTGAAAGCATATTGCCTCTTATTTTTTCAAGCAAGATACGCTCCATAAAAAATCCTATAATAGCTATTCCAAGGCCGCCTGCAATTACAGCAAGCCACCAGATAGATGTAGCTCTAAAAACTGAATAACCTATGAATCCTCCTAAGAGATAAAATGCACCATGTGCAAGATTAACAACCTGCATTAAACCAAAAGCAAGTGTTAAACCACTTGCTATTAAAAAAAGTAGGCCAGCCTGTGTTAATCCATTTAATATTGTTAATGTCACCTGAGGACTAAACATTAGTAGTCACCTCTTAAATTATAACTAACTTTATTTATTATACTGAATATTTTTATGATAATGGTATTCTTTTAAACTTCTCTGTCTGCTCTCTAATAGCTTTTTCTGTCGGAAGTCTTTCAATACTTGAAGCTCCGAAGAAACCAACAACTCCTTTAGTATTTTTAATAATATACTCTGCATCTTCTGGTTCTGCAATTGGCCCACCATGACACAACACCAATATATCTGGATTAACTTCTTTAGCAGCATCATGCATGGCCTGAACTCTTTTGGCAGCTTCTTCTAGTGTCATTGCTGTTTCAGCGCCAATCGAGCCTTTAGTTGTTAAGCCCATATGAGGAACTAAAATATCTGCTCCGGCTTCAGCCATTTTAACTGCTACTTCTTCATCAAAAGCATAGGGACAGGTTAAAAGACCTTTTTCATTAGCAATTCTAATCATTTCAACCTCGGCATCAATACCCATATTGGTTTCTTCTAGATTTGAACGAAAATCTCCATCAAACAGCCCCACAGTAGGGAAATTCTGAATTCCAGCAAAACCTTTTGCTTTTACTTCATCTAAAAAATATTCCATTCTTCTAAATGGATCAGTACCGCATACTCCAGCCAGTACAGGAGTTTTTTCAACTACTGGAAGAACTTCATCTGCCATTTCCATTAATATTTCATTAGCATCTCCAAATGGAAGTAATCCAGCTAAAGAACCTCTACCTGCCATTCTAAATCTACCTGAATTATAGATAATTATTAAGTCAATATTACCTCTTTCAGCAAATTTTGCTGATATCCCTGTTCCAGCTCCACCACCTATTATAATTTCATTTTTACTAATCTTATCACGAAAGTCCTTTAATATAGCTTCTTTATTTAACTTTACCACTGTTAACAGCCTCCTTAATTATTTTGAATTAGTTTATGCAAGCTTTCTGCTATCTTAACTGCAAATTCTTCATCATTTAAATTATTATCAAGCTTATGAAGTTTTATACCATCTTTTAAGTTTTTTTCAATTTCATTAAAAAGTAATTCATCTTCATCAGGTCCATAAAAAGGCTGACCTTTAGCATCAATCATTGAAACTCCACCTAATGGTAAAAATACTTCTGTTTTGCCTGGTTGACTCTTATTAATTTTCTCTGCAATTATTTTGCCTAATTTACGATTTTCTTCTTTATTTGTTCTCATTAAAGTGACATTTTCATTATGCTTATATAAGTTGCGATTAGAAAACTTATCTGGAACAGTATCAAATGGGCCAAAATTGACCATATCTAAAGCTCCTGTTGAAATCACCTGTGGAATACCTTTTTCTGCTGCAGCTTCAAGTCTATTTTCACCTGCTGATAAAACTCCTCCAACTAACTGATCAGCTAATTCTGTAGTTGTTACATCTAATACACCAACAAGATGGCCTTCTTTAACTAATTCTTCCATTGTTCTACCGCCTGTGCCTGTTGCATGAAAGACAAGAACTTCATAACCTTTGTCTTCCAAATATTCTTTAGCTTTCTCTATACATGGTGTTGTGACTCCAAACATACTGGCTGCAATTAAAGGTTTATCGCTTTTAATATTTTTGACCAATTCATTATTTTTAACCATACTGGCAACTGAGAGTGCGGCATTGGTTAATACAGTTTTTAATATTTTATTTAAGCCTGCAACATCAACAACTGAATTTAACATTAGTATATCCTTTGTGCCAACAAATGGAGATGTATCACCTGAAGCAAGAGTTGAAACCATAACTTTTGGAACTCCATAAGGTAGAGATCTCATTGCAGCAGTACCTATTGTTGTTCCTGCTGAGCCTCCTAAGGAGATAAGTCCATCAATCTTTTTGTCATTGAAAAGTTTACTGACAGTTTTATTAACACCTTTACCCATTACTGATACTGCATGCCCTCTATCATCTTTTTCAATTAAACTTTTTAATGATTCACCACCAGCATCTGCTACTTCTTCTCTAGAAATATCAGCTTTAATTTTTGGCTCATTCTTAACTCCTGAATCAATAATTAATGTTTCTAAACCTTGATTCCTAATTATATCCCTAACAAATTCACATTCTTTGCCTTTAGTATCCAGCGTCCCAATAATACCAACAACTTTTTTTTCAGACATATTCACCCTCCTTAATATTTAATTTTTACACTTTAATAAATATGCATAATTCATGCCAACAATAAAATATTAGTGAATTAAATACTAAAACCCCTGGTATTATAATCAATAGCAGGGGCAATATTATGAATTGAAAGAAAAATCTCAAAATAAAGGTGGGTAATCATTACTCATTAATCATTGTTTAAACGAGTAATGATTACTCGTTTTCACTAATATTATATTTATCTATCTTATTTCTCAATGTTTTTCTAGTAATATTTAATTCTTCTGCACTTCTAGAGATATTAAAATCATTATCTTCAAGTGTCTCTTTAATAATTTTTTGTTCAAGAATATTTAATTTACCCTTTAAGTCACCATTATCATCTGAAAATTCTTCATCTATTTTATATGTGTTACTTCTCAAATGAGCTGGTAATGTTTCACTGGTTAAAAAATTTACGTTTTCATCATTTAATACATATGCTCTTTCAATAACATTTTTTAGTTCTCGTATATTACCTGGCCAATCATATTGAATAATGGAATCAAAAAAAGACTGGGTTACATCTTTAATAACTTCTCCATACTTATCATTATTTTCTTTTAAGAACTCAGAAATTAATAGAGGAATGTCTTCTTTCCTATCTCTTAATGGAGGTAATTCTATATGAACTACGTTTAAACGATAAAATAGATCTTCTCTAAATTTATTTTTATCAACAAGTTTTCTTAAATCTTTATTTGTGGCTGCAATTACTCTTAGATCGACATCAAAAGTATCTTCAGCTCCAACTTTTTGAACTTTACTTTCTTCTATAGCTCTCAAAATTTTAGCCTGTAACCCTTTTGGCATATCAGCTATTTCATCTAAAAACAGGGTGCCTCCATCTGCAATTTCAAATTTACCCTTTTTATCTTTATGAGCACCGGTATAAGAGCCTTTTTCATGGCCAAAAAGTTCACTTTCTAATAAATTATATGGGATCGAAGCAGTATTGATTGGCACAAAAGGAGCGTCACTAAATTCTCCATAATAATGGATAGCTCTAGCTACAAGTTCTTTTCCAGTTCCACTTTCACCGGTTATTAAAACATTAACTTTTTTATCAGCTATCTGATCAATAATACTATAAACTCTTTGCATTGACTTACTCTTTCCGACTAGTTGACCAAAAGATTTCTTTTTCCGAAGTTCCTGTCTTAATCTTTGGCTATTACTTTTTTTAACAGAAGTAAACATCTTATATTGTTGAGTAGTTTTTAATATTTCTTTCTCTAAAGGTATTCTTTCGAAAACAGATCCTCCAATATAACCAAGAATATTAGTTTTTTTAAATAAATAATTTGCTGCTTCTGGAGAGTTAATAGGACCACCATAAACCATTACAATTGTATCAGAATCTATTCTTCTAAGAGAATTATAAATATTATTGGTTTTATTTACAGCTTGATCCAGAGTGAAATCCTTATCCGGTGCCTGTTCCCCGCCCTTTGTCCAGCCAAAATTTATACAGATTATGTCTGCATTAACCTGAGCCATCTGAATTGCCTGTTGCTCATCAAACACAAAAGCTACTGTGAAAAGATCTCTTCGAACAGCCTCAGCAATAATCTCTACCTCACACTTATATGATAATTTATTTTCTTCTAAATGATTTTTTAAAATCCCATTAATTATACCTACTGATGGATAATTTGTTACGCCAGAGAAACCAGCTTTTTCAATTTGATCTAAATAATTGAATCTATCAATAGTTGTATCAGTACCGCACATACCAAAAATAACTGGAGTATTTTTAATTGCAGGTAAAATTCTATTTTTACCTACATTCATTACCAATTTATTTGCATTATAATAAGGAAGTAAAGCAGCAGTTGAGGAAACACCTGCCATTCTAAAGATCCCAGCATTTAAAACCATTAAAAAATCTGCTCCACCTTTTTCAGCATAACGGGCACTTATACCTGAACCAACTGCTACTCCTAATAGTGGTTCGTCTCTGGAGATTATATTTTTCATGTTTTGTAGTATAGTTTTTCTATCTTGCATTTTCCTGTTCCCTCCCCTCTAAACACAATTTAACTTATTAGATAATTCAACATTATAAGTTAAAAACCTCTTTTCATTCAAAATAAGACCCGCTGGTTCCAGGTTACATCTAAATTTCATCATATAGGCTAAGATAATCTATAACCATAAAAGGAATATCATTAATTATGCGGTGCTCGGTTACTTCAATATAATCTTTTTCCTCTTCAAATTAAAATTATTTTGTTTTAATCATTTTACAAAATTCCATGACCTCCTGGTCTACTTCATCTGGGTATTCATACCCCAGCTCATTGCCAACCTCCTTAGCCAACCTTCTAAATAGATCGGTCATTTTAAAAAATGTTTTCCAGTTAGCTTCTATATCAGCCCCTGTATAAGTTTCTTCTAAGTCAGCCCAGGTATCTGGTTTAAGATAATCCTTGAAATTTTTACCTAATGCTCCTGTTTCTACTGACCAGTCATTTTCCATCCCGATATACCAGTCTATAATTTTATGTAAATATGAATATCTAAGAATATTATCCAGCATATACTTGGCATAGGTTATCTCTTCTCTCCAGAGATATTTAGGAACATAATATGCATTCCACCAGAACTCATTTACCAGGTTTTCAAATTCTTCTCTGCCAGGTTTATTGATAATATACTCTGAATAGGTCGGCTCTGCTAATTGGCTCGCCACTTGATCTTTATCTATTAAAACTTTATAACCGTTATCATAGGCATCTGGTTCTATCTGCTGCTGATCGGTAATCTGAAAATCTATTCTGACACCATCTTTAAATAAAATAAGCCTGGTAATCCAGTTGCCTGGCTTAAAGCCTGTTGAACGAGGCTTATAAGGCCAGCGAACAATAATAGGACCAAATGGCTCAAGCCAGCTGTCATCTTTCTTGAAGATTCTTAAATCAGTAACATAGAGCTCGATATCATAATCAGATAGGAAATCAATCTCTCCAGCTGGTCTTGCCCGGGAACTGGTTAAGATTGCAGTTCTAATCAAGTCTTTTGCTTTAGCCCATTTATTAAATTCTGATAAGACTTCTTTTTCAGTTCTCATAAAAACCTCTTTTCCAGTAAAATTTCCCCCTGCAAAAATTGAGTTATTGCCTGGCCCAGCTTCTGCATTGTTCTATTCTTAAACCATTATCTCCCTGTTCTTCATCATAGGAAAATTGTTTAAGCAAATCACAGGGAAAAGTCTCGCATTCTCCGCAGTGACTTAACTTCTTTTCCTCACAACATGATTTAACCGGACAGATATCACCCCAGAACGGTTTAGCAATATTTACACAGCTATCACAATTTACTTCATCACGATAATTACATTCACTACAGAGAATTCCACATCTAGATTCAATTATTTTTTCCACTATCTATTCTCCTCTCTGATTCAAATGTTTTCTCAAAATCATACCATGGGACCTGAGCATGCCAAATTTTTCATAATAAGGCTGCAGCTCCTGATCACAGGTTAAATCAATACAACCCAGGTGAGCTAATTGCCCAAGCATTTTATTAATTAGTTCCTTGCCTATCCCACTTTTCTGGTATTCTGGCAAGACTTCCAGCATTGGGATAAAGGCAAAGTTTATTTCATCAGAGAGAGCATTGATAAAACCGACAACCTTCTGCTTTTCTGTGTCAAAGGCTAAAACAATATATTCGCTATTCTGTAATGCTTTTAGATGTTCTGCTGGTGTTAGAGGCTCAGCCCAGCCAACAAAGAATCCCCCTAACTGCTCAGCTGTAATTCCGTCCAGAGAAGTTAAATATTTAATCATCTGATCCATTCCTCTCAAGAATTAGTTTTGATATCTATTAAATTAAATACTTTTGAAGTCAGGGTAATTGGTTAATTGACTACGAAATTTAGCTTTCATATTTTCCAGGAATTGATTATCAAACCTCTCATCTTCTGCAGCTACCTGATAAGAGAGCATCGTAACCAATCTATAAAACTTATAAAAGTTTTTATGCTCAAAATAATAATCATCTATCTCTTTAATGCTATTATACCCTTTATAATATTCTTCAATCCCATAGTTAAATCCTTCTAATTCAAGGAATAAGTCGAAAGAAGCTAGATCATCCATATAAGGTGCAGAACAGGCCCATTCCATATCTATTATACTAACAACATCATCGTCATTTACTAAAATATTGTTAGGGCTGTAATCGCTATGGCAGAAAACATAGGGAGGTCTCTTAAAATAATAATCAACATCTACTTGCTTTAATAAAGAATATTCTTTTTCTGTAATCTCCTCATGATCATATAACTTTTCAAGAAATTTATTGTACTCGACCTTTGAGAAGATATCATATTCTTTTACTTTTAAATCAGAGGTGAAAATGCCTTTTTCTTCAAACTCTATTTGATGTAATTTAGCCAGTAACTGGCCGGCCTGATATAATACCCTGTCATTCTTTTTACCATCAGTTAAATAGTCTTTTAAACTCTGCCCCTCAATAACCTCCCTTACCAGATAGTCTCCGTATTCGGATTCGCCATAAGCTAAAACCTCAGGAACAGTAATATCCAGCCTGTCATTTACAAACTGATAAACCTTTCTTTCTATTGTCAATCTTTCTTTCTCCTCCGCTGGCACAAACTTAACCAGATAAGGTGATTTATTATCAACAGTGAGAAATACCCAGTTGTTATTCTGGAGACCTTCAACCTCTCTTTTTTCAGCCAGATTTTCCTCTAAAATTTCTTCAGCTCTTGTTTTTAAATTCTGATAGGTTTTGGCTGAAATTTTTTTATTGGACATGGTTTCACCTCTTGAAATTAAAGTAAAATATTATAATGCTGATTTATTTAATTCAAACTGGATTCCGTTGTCGCCTTCATATGGATCTGTATGCTTAACTTCTCCTGTTAAGATTTCGCCTGGAATTCCATCTGGAAAGGCTCTGCAGGACTGACCATCTTCATTTACATGAAAACATTTATAGCAGATAGAATTAGAAAACCTTATTGCTCCCATGCCATTTTCAGAGAACCTGGCTGCCCTTATCTCTTTTAAAGTATCGCTAGCTATATTAGTTGCATCTACAAGGTTATACCATTGTTCCGGAGATAGTGGATATCTCTTTGAAAAATTATATGAATCTAGATATATGACAATCCCTTCTTTTTCATACTGTATTATTAATGTTACACCATCACCTATTTTCTTTTATGCCAGGATTTGCATTAGATTAATGGCCTCCTTAAATTGTTTAATTTATCACTGTCTATCTTTATATACTTTAATTTAATCAATTTCGTTCAATTCATTGCCAGCATTCCTCTTAAAAAACTCTATAACATCATCATAAATTTCAGGTGTCATTTCATGCTCAACGCCTTCATATAATCTAAATTGTGCTGGTATATTATTTATATTATAAATATCTTCAACCTTATTCATTCTATCAATCATAATTTGTAAGCCTTCTTCAGTCCAAGCTAATTCATCATCATAAAGTGTCTTAGTTTCTACAGCTTTTTCATATTTATCTCTTTCTCTTTCATCTATTGTATTATCGCCTGAAAGAGCATCTCCTCCATCTGCTTTGCCACGAAAAATGAATTGTGGAATATCTTTATATGCTTCCATATCAAACTCTTTATCAGTTAATTCTAATAAATCATAAACACCTACCGGGAAATATAGATCAACATCATTCCTTTCATATTCAGGAAGTGTTATTACAGCTATACCACCTGATACTGATGCCTGAACCCTCTCTGGATGTAATTTACTAAATCTATTTGTGAAATGACCTAAGGCAGAATAACCCCAGGTAAAAACCTTATCATCCAAATAAATATCTTTATCAGCTAATCTATCAAGAGCATCATCTAACATATATACAATCTGCTGATCTAATCTATGATATTTCTCATCAACACCTTCATTTAAATGAAGACTTAATGTATTTCTATCAAGTCGAGTTGTAAAATGATGACTTGCTGGCTCGGTTGCTCCATCAATGTTATCTGGCCTTGGAATAGCAGGTACTATAATTGGGATTCCTAATTCTTCACCAACTTGACTTCTTTGAGCCATATTCTTCGCTGAGCTATTATATTCTTCAGGGTCATTACTAACATCAGGATAATTATTTCTTAAGAGAATATGGTTAGTGTAATCTGAGTTATCATCAGGATCAAATGATTCTGGTATATAAACATAGTAATTCCAATTAAAGCCTTTAGAAGGATCACTTTCTACTTCAATGAGTTGACTTTCAGATTCTATTACTCCATATACAACATCTTCACTTTCTGCAATTATATTTATTATAAAATCATCAAAATTAGAGCCCTCTTTGTTTCTAGCTTGACTTAATAAATCATTACCCTTTTCATCATCTAATATTATAGCTGCCTTTAGAGTTCTTTCTTTACCTTTTATAAACATATATACTTTTTCATTATTTTCTCTAAATTCACCTGCTTGTACAAATATATCACTAGAAGCTCCAGTTCTCCCATACTGATAATTATCAATAACCCTCTTAATTTCCTGCTCATCTTCATATTCAACAAACTCCAGGTTTATAATAAAAGGTGGACCATCATCTCTATCGCTCTCTTTTTTTATCCATGTTCCTTCTGCATCATTATGCTTAGTTTCAATAATAGGGCCACTATCAATTATTTTATCTGTTTCATCTATTATGTTTCCAATATCTCCGCTTGTATCACACGCTCCTAAAGTAATTAAAATACTTACTAAAAAGATAACAAACAAAACTGACTTACTAATTTTAATAATGAATCCCCCCTTTAAATATTTAATCTTTCTTAAATCTGGTGGCTATGAATGCAATAATTATAAATATGAGTAACCATTCAATCATAATTTATCGCCTCCTGATATAATTAATTTAAGGCTAATTAACAATTTACCCATATTTAATTCTAGCTTTTCCAAATCATCTTTTAAAATAAGTTTCTATTAGAGTATTTAAAATAAGAAAAAACATTAGATGTTAAAATATCTTCCTCCTGTGAATTTCAGATGGTAATTTACCATTTAATTCAGCCTGATACATAATACCTATAATTTTATTAAAACAACCTATCAACAACTTCCTTAAATTCATTATACATCTCCATACCATCTAACTCATCCAGGCTTTCAACTAAAGATTCATAATACCATTTCTGTTCTTTCTTTACTTCATTAAACCTATCCCAGAACTTTTCAGGATCTTCAGTTTCCAGGTCTCTTAGCATACTTCTGGCATTACTTAACTTATCAGCACAGGCAATAGCCTTAACTTTAAAATCAGCTTCTTCTTTTAAAAACCCTATAGTATGTTCTTTCCTTTCTTCCCATTCAGTTCCTTCTCTATCTTCTAATTCCTCAGATGCTCCTAATACCAATCTTAATATCTCTACCCCAAATTCTGCCCTGAGTTCATCTGTAGTGACACCAGTATCCTCTAAAATATCATGAAGTATTCCGGCAGCTATAATTTCCTCTTCAAGTGAACTCTCTTTTAAGATCATTGCAACTTCAACTGGATGGACAATATAAGGGGTTTTGGTTCCTTTTCTGACTTCTTTTTTATGATAAAAAGCTGCATATTCTAAAGCCTTAATAACTAATTTACTATAACCCATTGTATCCTTCCTTTCATGGAAAATGGATTGCTTTTAATCAAGATAAATAATTCGACCCAGCTTATTCAAATGTGGAATTTTAGCACCTATAAATACCTCTCATGAAATAAAATAATTAATCCAGCCAGTGTAATTCAGTTGCAGCCGGTTCAGAACCGGTTATCTCAGTCCAGGCTTCATGATAGATATCAAGTTGAGGTTTATATGCCCTGGTTTTACCTATCTCGTCTTCTTTATCTTTAGGTCGGCCAGTTTTAAAGTCTATTATCTTCCAGCTGTCATCATCTAAAAAAACAAGGTCAATTATACCGGAGACATATTCATTACTATCTTTCTGGTAATAGAATGGAACTTCGGTTTCGATTCTAACCGATTTACCGAGTTTCTCATATAAATCGGACTTAAGAAAGTCGCTGGTTATCTGCTCTAATGCCTCCAGGGCAGTATCTTTTAATTCATTTTTCTCAACCAGCATCTTAATAAAGTTATTTATCCTGTCTGGATCATCTTTACCATAATCATTTATAATTTTTTCGATAAGACGATGGGCCGCAGTTCCATAATCCATACTGCCCTCATCATCTCCCTTTAAATATTTGTATAAGTCTCTTTTATCGAAGTCTGTAGCTGATTTCAAGGAATAGGTTGGTTCTTTTAATCTATCAGAAAAATCTTTTTCCTTTTCAATGAATTTTTCAAATTCCTTTATTTCCACTTTAGTTTTATTAGCTGATTTTTTAGTTGAATAAGTTTCAGGTATCTCCAATGAAGGAACCCCTTCCTGGAGCAGCCTCCTCCATGGATTATAAGGATCTTTTGTGAAATCAGATTTTCTTATACATTCTGAGCTGCTGATTACCAGCAGATTTTTTGCTCTGGTGGCAGCTACATAGATCAGCCTTTCTTCTTCAGCTGCTTCTTCTTTAATTTCTATATTCTCATAATATCCCCAGTCAGGTGGATATGCGATAGATTTAGAATAATATTGACCTATATCTTTTTTAAAACAGAAGAAACCTGTATTAGTATACTCACCTCTAATTATATGTCTATCCGGGGAATGGTTGCTCCTATCAAAAGGTCCGGCAAGAATAACTACCGGAGATTCCAGGCCCTTTGCCCTGTGAAGATTCATCAGTCTAACAGCGCTGGATGAAGGGTTTAAGTTCAATTCTTCTTCTATACCATCTGCAAAAATTTCTCCTAACCTATCTGTCATATCGGAGAATGAGAGATAATCATTAACTTCGGCCTCTCTTATATATTCCAGCAGGTAAAATATATTGCTGGCCCTGTTTTCAGCCAGATCAAGATTTAAAGTATATGGAATCAGGCCAAGGTCAACAACCAATTTATTGAGAAAAGCTGCAGGAGAATATTTAAATTTCCAGTCATGATATTCCTTTAGTTGTTCTATTGCTTCTGCCAATCTATCATTATTTATTGTTTCAGGGTCCTGTTCCAGTAATCTAAAATTATTACCGTTAATTCTGTGTTCATATAGATCTTCATCGCTAAAACCAAAATACAATCCTTTAAGCACAGCCACAAGATAGCTATCCTCTTCAGGTTTATCGATTAATTTTAATAATTTATGGAGATCTCTTAACTCTTCAGCCGACCGGTCAAAGGTACTGCCTCCGGTGACATCAACAGGTATATTATATTCTTTGAGTTCTTTAATATATTGCCCAATAGCTTTTTTCTTCCTGAGTATAATCATGAAGTCATCATAAGTAACTTTTCTGGTAGTTGCCTGATTAGTTTCATTTTCAGGTACAGTAATTTCCAGCCCATTTTCCACTGAAGAAGCTATAAATCTTGCTATTTTCTTTGCATCTTCTGCAAACATCTCTTTTTTCTTTGAATATTCACTGCCAATATTTATTTTTTTAATTCCTTCATACTCCTTTTCTGCCCGGTCTCTTACAGGATCCAGCGGGGCATAGATTTCTGTATTGCCATTATCATTCTCAGTAAATATATTTTCTATTTTCCCATTTAAATAATTTGTGAGGCCAGGTATTGTTCTAAAATTACTATTAAGATAAAGGACCCTGCCACCTGTATTTTCTATCTGTTTTTTAACCTGATTGTAGATGGCTATATCTGCCCTTCTAAACCGAAAAATAGACTGTTTTGGGTCTCCAACAACAAATAGAGAACCTGGTATAGGTTTTAGCTGTCTCCAGTTTTCTTCACCGGTATTTTTACCGGTTAAATAAAAGATGATTTCAGCCTGGAGTGGATCTGTATCCTGAAACTCATCTACCATTAAGGCTGTATACTTCTGCTGAAAATCTTGCCTGAAAGATGGATTATTCTTTAAGGTTTTAGCTGTTGTATATAATAAATCCTGAAAAGTAAGTTTTGCATGATTTAATCTTTCCTGGCGATAGAAACTTAAAGCAGGCTCTAAAAACTCTACTATTTTCCGATGTCTGTACTTATACCACTGCTCAATAAAGGGATCAATATAATTGGCCTTAATACCAGGAAGGGTTTCATCTCTATATCTCTTTGCTACATCGTTTTTGGTCCATTTATATAATGTTATGCTAACACTTTTATTAAATAGCTCAATAATATCTAATTTCGCCAGGTCGTCTTCAATATTTGCATATTTATATTGATAATAGGCTTTTCTGACTGCCCTCTGGGTTCCATCATAGCCTTTATCTGGTTCCTGATCTGGGATATAGTTGATTGCTCGATTTGCAAAATCAATTACTCTATTATAGGTTTCTTCTATATCAGGTTTAGTTTTATCAGAGACTGCTATTTCAACATCAGGATATTCACTTAAAGTCTTAAAAGTATCCCTTAATTCATCTGGTGATACTCCTGTTGATTCGGGTTCTTCTATTGCCTCAGGGTTATTTAGCCTTAATTTATTTAAATAGCGATTATAGGCCCTGTCTAAAAAGTGATCCTCTTCTCTTTCTGATATTTCATTAAAATCAGGGTCAAGACCTGTCTCCACCGGCCTTTCTCTTAAAAGACTGGCAGCAAAGGAATGAATAGTCCCGATATAGTACTGGTTTAAGTTGTTCAGGGCCTCATTAACTCTGTCTCTTTCGATTGCATCGAGATTGCTTTTAAGTTCATCTTCAAGTTTTGTCTGGATTCTCTCTTTCAGTTCTGCTGCAGCCTTTCTGGTAAAAGTGATGGTGGCTATACTGCCAGGAGAATGGAGGCCGGATTTAACCAGGGCAGTAAATCTGGATACCAGGCTGGTCGTCTTACCTGAACCTGCTCCAGCCTCAACAAGTATATTTGATTCGAGATCATTGATGATTGCATCTCTTTGTTTTTGATCGCTTAACTCTTTAGTCATAGGACTTAAGCCTCCTTAAAGAAACCAGCTTATCGTGACTGTCATCATTAAATAAATTAGTTAGAGCGTCATTTTCATCTCTTTCACAGATATTTTTATTGAAATCACATATCCTGCAGATAGTCCTCTCCCGATCATAAGGGGCTGGAACAAAGGTCCCCTCTGAGATGGAACTCAAAAGTATATCAATTATTTCTATTAAAGTATCCTGCCTGTTATTGGTTCTAATATATTGAGGAGTATTTGCTTTCGGAGCAACAAAGAAGTAAATTGAATTTTTAACATCTATATTATCTTCATCTACTCTCTCATAGGCAGCTGCGTAAAGGGCATGCTGGAGCTGCTGGCCCTGATTAAAATAATTATTTGTACTAAAACTATAATCGCTGCCGGTCTTATAATCAATAATATTATAACTGCCATCCTCATTTAGATCTATTCTATCGATAAATCCCCTGATATTAATCTTACTATCATCGGAAAGACTAAGTTCAATATCATCAAATCCATACTCAAAGGAGATTGGTTTTGAATCAGTTTCAATATTTTCTGCAAGATTGAGAAAGTGACGACAGAGTTTCCTGATATTTTTAAGTTCCAGCCGATATATATTATCATTTGGTGGAGAGATATCTGCTTTTAGCTTTTCGGCCTCCTGGTCAGCTATTTCAAGAATTAAATCTAAATGTTTAGCAACAGAAGGTTCTTCATTCATATCTGTCAGTTTTTCAAAGAAGATTCTATAGATTCTATGGAGGAGCGAGCCCTTCTCAAAGGCCTCCAGCCAGGTGGTCTGGTCTTTTTCCTGCTCCGGGGTGGATATATTCAAAATATATTTCAAAAAATATTGATAGGGGCATTTTGCCATTGTTTCAAGCCGGCTGGCAGACACCTTTAAATCATCATTTTCCCTGGGGTCAAATCTATCATCTGGATTATCAATATTACCTGTATACTGATTGAATTCAGGCTCAACCTGTAAAGTTAAAACTTTCATTCCAGCTTTAAAATCTGGATAAAAATACTCTAATAATTCTTGATTATTTTCAATTTCATTTTCTTTAATATATTTATAGAGCCAGTAATCTTTAACTGTAAAACTTTGCTCTTTATCAGGCGGAACAAAGCCGGCTGGAGCAGGCATCAGCTTTTTAATATCACTGTAATCCAGTGAATCATCATGCTTATCTTCTCTGAAGGCTTCAAGATAAATGGAGGAAGGAGACTGTTCTCTATTCTCAATAATATTAAAGGTTGAATAGCTTAATCGGGTATTACCTTTACTACTTAAAATTATCTGCTTTAATTTTTGAATCTCTTCTCTATTTTTATCACTTCTGGTTTTTAAAGATGAGTAACTGCTTCTTTCTCTATCAAGTAAGACTGGATCTTCATTTCTGGCACCTGGCATATTCTTATCTTCTAAACCTATGAAAAATTTATTATGGCGATTGGACCAGATAGAATCCTGATATGGTGCCAGATGGAGATGGCCAGGTTCTGGACTGCCTGACCCAATCCTTTCACCGACAATCAAATCCTCTAATCGCTCTATTACCACTTCTTTTTCTTCCGGTATATCAAAGTATCTAATAAAAAGTTCAAGCTTAGTTATGACTACTTCTCGGGCTTCTCTATTGATTTCTGTATCAGTTAACCCATCACTTTTTACCTTTTCCAGAATCATGCCGGCAAGATCATCAGGCTCTACCACTCCAGAGATACTAAAATCATTATCAATCCTTTTTAGCTCCTGAAAATATATTTCAGCTGGCTGACTGTTCTTAATGGAAATTCCCCGGGCAAAAGTAACAGGGAGGTTATGTTCAATTGAAAAATCATAGAGCAGCTGGGAATATGGCTCTTTTTTTAAGTAATAGACTGCTGTATTATCGAGTTTTATATTCTGCTCTTTAAGCCCTCTAATGATATTTATTAATTCATTGCTGCTCCCATAGGCATTTAAAAACTCAAAATTCATATCCTGCTGAGCATTTTTATCCTGAAAGATATCTATTTGATATTTCTTTAGACTGTCAGGACAGATACTATTTAAACAGGATTCTTCAACTGGAGTTAATTCAAAAATATCAGGTTTAATTAATATCTCTTCTGATAGTTTAAAATCTTTTTCTACTGCCCTTTTGTATAATCCAGCTTTATCTAAATAATTACTGGATTTCAGTCTGGATTCATAGCTATTTAAGATTTTAAATAAATCATTTTTCTTTTTATTACTGATAAAATCATTAGCGTTTAAATCATCTGAAGTATAACCCGCCATTCTATATTCCTGAATTGAGTCTGCCAGCATTCTTAAGACACCATCTGTTAAAGCAAGTTGATTTAAATATTCAAGCTCATTTTTAGAATGGAGTTCAGATAAAACTCTATAAACTAAAAAGGTGGAATGAAAGTTATCAATTACCTCCAGATCATTTCTGAAAAGATCTGCTTCCATTAATGATTTGACCAGGCTAAAAACTGTCTGGATGTTGATATTTAATAATTTTATATTTGCATCTACTAATTTATGAATGAATTGATTGCCACTTGAAAACCCTGGCATAAGAAGAATTTTTGAAGCAAGCTGATGATCTGCCGAGATCTCTTTTAAAGCAGAAATATAATTAGACAAGGTTAACTTCTCCTTTCACAGTAATCAGTAATAATGATTATAAATATTCAAACTTATCTCTAATGTCATAGTTCACGATTTGCTAAATATATCCTGCAATAATTGTATATTTGTTTATCAGAATAAATTAAATAAACCGGCAATATTTCAGCCGGTTTAACTTCAATATTGCATTTTTAGTTTATCATTTAAGGTGGACAGTTGTTGTCTGGTTTGATAATATAAACTATCTAAGCTTTTTGCATTTTTATTTTTTAACTCTGCAATAATGAGGAATTTTAGTTTGTAACTTTCAGGAATTCCACTTTGCAATTCCCGGTAATTATATTATGCAATAAATAGTCATCACTTAAATCTTAAATTTCTTTTGTTTTTGTAACAGCCAGAAAATAATTTTAGTAAATCTGATTAAAAACTCTTCTTGGGTTGGCGATAAATTCAAGGATGGTGCATTCAAAAATAAGTCTATCATTATCAGGATCTGTAATTATTAAATTATCATTTTCAATATGGATCTTGAAGCTCTGATTGGAGAACCCTGTAATGCTAGTTTCTTTGTTAATGTTATCTATACCTTTGGTTTTCAGGTGGACTTTAATCTCTTCTTTTAGACGTTTGAGTTCCAGCCAGATGCGCCATTCTTCCAGGGATTTTATGCTTAACTCTGGAAGGGTTTTGGCACGCTGGAGGAGCATATCATTAGTATAAATATAATTGCCTATAATGCCATATCCTTCAGCTTTGATTGGTGGGTTAAGCTGATTCCATTCTTCAACTTTAAAAGCCAAATACAGGCCTTCTGGTGCGTCTCCTGACGAATGGGAACTGGTATATGTGTCAGCTGTAAATAGATTCTTCTCATATGAATTATTACTAGATTTATTACTGTCTGATTTGCTACCTGGAGCCAGGAATATATCTGAACCTGATTTAACATCAATTTCTTTGATCTTACCGTAATAATGGAGTCCGGCAGACTCCGGGAATTTTTTTGCTGACTGATAAAAACCTATATATTCTAAATTTTTTGATAGGATTGCCTGATTATACTTAATGTAAAAGACATTTTCTTCAAGGCAGTGCTCTAATAATCTTCCAGTCTGATTTTCGTCAAGATTATACCCACTTAAGGAGCCAATAATAACATTATCTTTAAAGTCGGTTTCCTGCTGATATCTATCTGTCCCAGCTGGCAAAAGATTTCTCTCATAATTGGTCAGGGCTGATTCTTCGATTAATTCTTCAAGGAATTCTGATACTAATTCTGTGTGGTTAGGCAAAAATGGAAAGGCACCGACATTGATTTTATCGATACTCTTATAAAATTGATGGTCTTTATATTTCTCTTCATCATTATATGGGAATAAGACATAGGCACCAACTACTGCTCTGGTTGGTTCTGACATGTCGTGACTGTCTGAGCTTGAATTATTAGACTTAAGTTCTGAGATGATGGCATCACGATAGCGGTGCATTGTGTTGATGGTGGCTTCTTCTGGTCCAGGGATACTATTATCTTTTCCACCATTACCTGGATTTAGACGATATTTTGCATCAAAGACAAAGTGATATTCAACATCTGAATTTTCTTTATTGAGAGTCAGAACATTATCTGGTTTCTGGCCTGTTGTTAAACTGCTGGCAACCATCTTATTATATGAGAGTGTAAACTTCTCCCCTGTCTTGATATTTTCATAATGAACCTCAGCCTGATTACCCTTAGAGAGAGTAACATTAATGCCTGAGTAATCGAGATCTATTAAATTATGCTTGATCATATCATATTTATCATTTTCTCTGATCAATCTATTAAGTTTCAGATAGGACCAGTATTCATAGAGCTCCCAAAGTTCTTTTAATGATAGCTCAAAAACTTTGCCCTGGAGAGATAATCCCTTTAATAGCATAAGATAATATTTATATAGCTCTCTATACCCTGGTGCCATCTGAAGAACAAGGGTTATTGAATCCAGCTTATTTAGCTCACCAATTCCGGCCAGAAAACTATGTTTGAGATTATATTCTAACTTTCTCTGCATAGATTTTAATTCTGTTAATAGTCTTTCGTCAGTTTCTCGCTGCATTGAGTTATATCTATCAGAAAATCTATTTAAACGCTTATTGAGCTGGTTAAAAATCCAGCGAATAAACTTATTTTCAAAGGTATTAAAGCTGGTCCTTTTCTCGACTGTTAAAAGTTTTCGGGGCAGCTCCAGTTCTCTATCGTAATGCTGGCTATTCTTATTGATCCATTTTATACTCTGGCGATTGAAATCCTTAACCTTTGATGCCGGTTTTACCTTTTCTTCTTTAACCAGGCGATGATGGGGATAAGCTTTAATTCGATTAAATGCCTTTAGCAGATCATTAAAAATTGTTCTTAGAATTGTATAAAACTCTGAATCAGTTGCAGAGTCTGACTCTTTAGGGCGCATCTCTTGATAAGTCTTTTTAAGAAAGTCATAGGCCAGATTATAGACTTCCTCATTAACTTCACGAATTAATTGCTGATAATCCTCTTGATAATCTATTTTGCTAGGAAATACTTCTATCGTCAATGAAGCTATAGTTTTGCCATTATTTTTTAAAATAAGATCGCTTAAACCGATATCACTATTAAAATTAATGCTGCCAAATAAATTTTTACTTGTTTTGGTTGGTGGAGTGACTGCCTCCCTGATTTCTCGGTTAATATGATCAAATTCTATTTGATTATTAAGTTGATTTTCAATTTTGCTCTCTATATAAATGTCATAATCCTGATATTCGAAAAATACCGGATTGATAACGATAGATTCAGAGTCTGCCTTTATTAATTGATCTTCCTGGCGTTCATAATATTTAAGAGTTACCTGACCATGATCTAGAGCATATAATGATAAATCAACTCTGGCTTTTTGATCTATATTGGCAGGTTCTAATATACCTGCTTTAGGATGAGCAGGCTTGCCCTTAATGGTCATTAAAAAGGCATCAGTTTCTATTTGAATAAGCTCTTTCTTTTTGAGTTTTTCAGACATATAAACAGCTCCTACAACCAGAAGGCGGTAAAGCCGTCCTGTTCGTATCTTTCTATCATTTCAGCAATCTTCTTAGCTGAATTATAATATTTAATGTCATCATAATTACTAATAAGATGATCTTTTAAATCCGATGATTGCTCGCCCTGTTCAACTGAGAACTGGCCTCCAGCAGTAAATTCAAAGAGATCCAGTAATATATCTTTTAAAACTCGACTGCTCCCCTGAATTCTCGGAAGGATTTTCTGATGAATCTGATAATCTAATGCTTTGTTGAAATCCATTAAATTATGGCGCTTATTGTAGATCATATAAAAATTAATCTCATCCCGGATTCTGTAACCTACTTGAAGATTAGCTGGCTTTAATCTCTTATTGATATCCTGGAGTATCCTGGTAGTCTCTACAATTTCAGCTTCTTTTTCTGGGAGAAGTTCTATCAAATTAAGATATTCTGTTCTTAAAGTATGATTATCAATTAGCATAGATTCAATATCTTCTTTATCTAGATCAGAATCAGAACTAAAGGCCATGAGATCAATTCTATTAAATTCAATAGTATTAGCTCTATCCAGAACTTTTTTGCTAAAAGGATGGGTAGTCTCATCCATATTAACAGTGCCTATTATATGAAGATTATCAGGCAAATAAAGCTCGCCATACTTATTTAATGTATCTTCATTATTGCCTAAATCAGATTTTGAAATCAATTTGTCAGTAGTTAGTTTTCCTTTAGAATTAAACTTTCTGGTCTCCATTTTCGAGAGAAAGTCACTAAAATAATATTCAACTCTAGCCAGATTCATTTCATCCAGGCAAATAATATATGGTTTTGCTGGATTCTCTTGTGTGGAATTTTTAGATTCCTCAACTGCCATCCTAATAGTCTCGATCAATGGACCTGGCTGAAATTCCCCCTGGATATCTGTATAACCTAAAAGATCAGAGCTATCACTCCAGTCAGGCCTGACAGAGATTAGCTTAAAGCGATTATTCTCAGTTGTGCAGCCAATAGCTTCAGCAAAGAGCTGGACCAGTTTCGTCTTACCTGTCCCAGAGATCCCGGCCAGGATAACAAAGGACTTAGTTTTAAGTGATAGATAAAAGTTTTTAATGAGATCATCTGGATAAGTAAATCCTTGAGCTTTAATATAATTTTCGATTCTTACGATTGTATTTGCTGTATCTAAGTATTCCAATTCTTCATTCTCTTTTGACTCATCTGGCTGATCAACTATTTCATAATGGGAGGCATACTGGTCATATATATTCAAAAGCTGCTTTAAATCTGCTTTTAATTTATCCTCTGAAATTGCACCTGATTGAATATCTGCAAAATTATATTTGAGATAAGCAATAGTTGAATCCTCATATTCAGAACCTTTGACTGATTCTGCAAGATCTATATTATCATCAGTATTTAAACCTTCTAAATAAAGATCATCTCTTAATTCTTGCTTGACCTTCTTTAATTCAATATTTGCCGTTTTCGTCACACCCTGATTTAAGGTTAAATAAAGCCTCTCCATATCTTCAGAAAAGAGATAGACTATATAAACACCTTCCTGGGTAGTTGTAGTTATATTTTTATTTAAGATAGCAAGCCATGGAACATAGGCCCAGTTGCCCTGGCCGATAGAACCTTTATATAGAAATTTATCCTGATTAAAGTTAGTATCGGCAGCCACTATCTTTTTTAGGAGATCTGGTAATTCATTACGTAATATATCTCCTAATTCATGGCCAGAAAACCTTTCTTCTCTTCTAGCATCCTGATATTCTTCCATTATCTTTTGGAAATATTCTAAGAGAGTCTCCATTATATCAGCCTTTCTATATGTGAGTGAACTATTCAACATCATTTAACCATTTTATTTAGACATAATTAAGTTTGGATTCTATATTTTCGTTATTGTCCTTAAATGTTTCAGCCTCATTTATTTCTCCATCTGATTTATCTTTTTTTTCATAGGGTTTAATATTAAGGGAATTAAGAATTTTAATTATTGAACTCATAGCTTGCTCAGGATTAGCATAAAAATTGGAACCAGATACTCGCCAAAATGTCCATCCCACACGTTCTAATCGCTGCTGTCTTAGTTTATCATCCCACCATTTTTCCGGAGGATGCCAGCGATCCCCATCACATTCTACAGCTAATCTGTTATTTTCTCCTTCAACTACTAAATCAATCTTATAAGATCCAACTTCTACCTGAGGAGTTACCCTATAACCTCTTTCAACTAGCCAATCATATACGTCTTCTTCAAATTTAGAATCACAATTTTTCTTTTTATCCTCATGTACTTTATTAGAGCTAATTCCATTTTTAATATAATTTAGTAACTTGCATCTTAAATCATCTGGATTAATCAGATCAATTCCTAATTGAACAGAATGAAATAATATTAATTTATCTTTTGCTCTACTAGTAGCAACATTAACTCTTTGCTCATATGTTTTACCAGACAGAGCTCTATAGTTATCATTTTCACCCCCAACAACCATTGATAGAATAATTATATCTCTTTCATCCCCTTGAAAATCATAAGCATCTCCAGCGTGAAATCTTATTCTTTCCTGATCTTTAGTACTAATATAATTATCAATTAAATTATAGATATATTTAGCTTGATCTCTACCGGTTAAAGAAATAACCCCAAAAGTCTTGTTTTTATATCTATCTTTTTGAAGTAACTCTTGGATTTTTTCACAAATAGCTTTTGCCTCAACCTTATTAACTTTATTTTCTCTATAACCTTCTCTTATATAAATATTTTCTAAAACCGGTTCTAATTTTTCAATTTGAGCAGGATTTCTTAATGGAACTATTTTATTTTGATAAAACAATTCATTACTAAAAGTAATAATCTCTGGTAAACATCTAAAATGTTCTTTTAGCATTAAACTTTTTGTTCCGAAAAATATTTCAGCTAACTCAAAGATACTTGTCTCCAAATCAAAATTATCATTATAGGGAATATTTTTTAAATATTTACTTATATAATCAAAAACTTTCTGTTTATCCCTACCCACTGCTGAAGGTGTAATTTGCTTTTCATCTCCAACAATAATTGCTTTTTTTGCTCTCAATAAAGCCAGTAAGCTTG
The DNA here is from genome assembly GCF_015666175.1 of Halonatronomonas betaini. NCBI lineage: Bacteria > Bacillati > Bacillota > Clostridia > Halanaerobiales > Halarsenatibacteraceae > Halonatronomonas > Halonatronomonas betaini. The sequence goes on from NZ_JADPIE010000002.1 coordinate 41,676, forward strand.
TTACATTAGACTGACTAGCTTCATCAATAATTACAACATCAAAAGTTGACATTTTTTTAACAGTAGTTTCAGAAACCTTATAAATAGGCATTATCCATGCAGGTACAGAATCTCTTGCCTCTTTCATATACTTGCGAGCTTTTTTTGCATATTTATTAGCATATTTACCATAACCCTTACCAATTTTTTTTATCATACCCTTCCAGCTTTTTAAAGCTCTAATATTCTTTTGAGTAATATTATTAATTAAACTAATTTTAGTTGTAACATCTACAATATCTTCTTTTAATTTAGTAATAGTATCTTGATTTTCTTTCAATTCACTTTCTAATTTTGCCATCTTTTTATTTTTGTTCTCTATATCTTTTAAATATGATTTTAAAATATTGAATTTCCAAGCATTTTTCCAATTATTTAATTTGAATTTATTGGAATCCATTTTATAATCTAACCAATCTTCATACCATAAAGGTGATTCAATTTTAACTATTTCTAAATAACTTTTCATTTCTTCAAGTTTCTTGTAGTCTTCATTTAATTTTGATATTTGATTATAATATTTACCCCAATCATCGATACAATTTTTAAATTCTATATAATCTTTTTTTAATATTTTTAATAAATTTATTGCTAGTGGATGAGCTTGATCATCTTTAAAATCAAGTAAATATTTTTTTTGATTATTATATTTCTCATCTGATTTATTTAATTTTAAATTCTCAATTTTGAGATTTAAAACTGTTGAAATATTTGTTAATTCATTTTCTATATTATCAACAATTGACTTCCCTGAACCATAAATAACTTCACTCAACATTAGCTTTAACTCATTTTTAAGTGTTTTGGTATAGTTTAAAGCATTAATAATTTTATCAACAATTGAATTTACTTTTTTAGCCTTATATTCAATTTTAATTTCTGGCAAATTATTATCTACAAAATTAGCAGCAAAATTATCCCAGTTAACTATTAATTCTTTTTGAATAATTTTACTATCAACAAAAGCTTTAATCTTGCCCCACTCACCTTTATCTTCAGGAAGCTTTTGATTTAAGCGAACAGATTTAACTGCTTCTTTTTGTCCTTTATCAAGTAAACCAAATAGACTTATAGCATTCCAAGGATTTTTACCATTTTCTACTCTTTCAATAGCTTGATTTATAAAATTTTGATAAATTTTATAATCATATTTATCATTAAGTTCAATACTATCTGTAAAACTTAATTTCTGGGCTTTTTCTTGTATCATTTCATTAAGATTTTTTATTTTTAACAAACTGGATTCTATATTATCTAATTCATCTTTATTATTTTCAATAAATTCTATTGCCCATGTATTATTAATATCAAAATAAATATCTTTTACTTTTTGAGTTAATTCATAACTTTCTCTTAAAACTTGTAAATTACTTTTCAATTCTAAACCATCAAAATAATAATTGATTTCTGATTCTTTTTTTGCGATTTCATACTTATTTTCTGCAATATTTTCAAATTCTGCTTTAGTTATTATTTTATTTATATTTGGCAACTTATATTTTACTAAATCCTCTAATACTAGTTCAATTTTTTTTCTTATTTTTAAAGCTTCTTCTAGACTTTCGCTTGAAGGAATAGAACTTGGATGTAATTTTATAAATTCTTCAAATTCATTTCTATTCTCTTCTATTTCATAATTTGGAAAGTCATTAAACCAATTATATTTATAATTTTCATTTTTTATAAATCTTTGAGCATCGGCTGGATATAGCTCTTGGTCCATTGGACTTATATAAACTGCTTTATCAGCATTAGATAATTTTTTCATTTCTGATTTAATATTTTCTAATTTTTCCTTTTTATGTTCAAATGATTTTTCTAAATTAGATTTTTCTTCTAGTAACTGAGCTTCCGATGAATTAGAAACAATGTTTGTAATATTATCTATTACTTTTTCTAATCTTTTTATTCTATTATCATCGTTTGATAATACGGTCATGCTTAATTTTTCGACAGAATCAGGCAGCATATCAGAAAGAACTTTTAGAGCTTGTTCTTTCTCGCTTGTTACTAATACTCTTTTACCGCTAGCCACAAAATGAGAAACAAGATTAGCTATAGTATGACTTTTACCAGTTCCAGGAGGTCCTTGAACCACAACTCCCTGGCTTTGCTCTAAATAATCTAATATTCTTACCTGTTCTTGATTAATTTTTTTAGGAAATAATACACTCTTATCTAATGTGCTATCCCATTCAGTATGGCTATTAATCTTACTGTGATCAATCTTTTTATTTTTTGGAGGAGTTAGAATTTGTTTTAAAATCGGATTGTTTATCTCAAAAGTTGTATTGATTTCTTTTTTAAATTCTTCAATATCTTTAATCTGTTCAACTATAGTCTTTTTTCTAGTAAATAAAATCCAACCATTAAATATCTTTAAATTTTTACTTATTTTACTTGAATTCAAATTATTTATATTTTTAATTTCAGCATTAGAATCAAGTTCTTTTAATGAATATAATAAATCTTTAAATCCATCTTCATCAGAATCAGAATTTAATAAATTATTAAAAATCTTATTAATGCTTTCTCTTTCTTGTAAAGTTAAAAATTCAGCAAGCTGTTCATCTTGAACCATCCAATTTGAATCATCAGGATAAGTAATATTAATTTCATTAGATTTGCCATCATAATTTATAGTCATATCATGAGTAATAACAGGATAATTAAGAAATGAATTATCCTTATGCCACTGAACTAAGCCATATCCAATGACAAATTCTATATTGTCTTGATAATTCAAAGCTTTTCTTTCTTTAAATAACTGATTATATATTTTTCTAGTTTTTAAAATAGGTTCAATATTCTCTAGCCAAGTTTTTAGTTCATTAAGATACTTTTCATAAACTTCTATTCTTTCATCCTCATCATCAAAATAAATTACTTGTTTTTCTTCATCTATGTCATTAACTAGTTTTTTATTTATTTTATGAGGAAGACTATATTTATCACTTTGTTCAAATTCTATCCACCCATTTAATACTTCAGGTATTTCTGGTCTTTTCGGTTCATCAGGTCTCTTAATTGTAATAACTGGAGGAGATAATTCAGTTTCTTTTTCTATAGTAATATAATTTTCAGATTTAAACTGAAATTCATATAATAAAAGATTGTTATATTCATCAATATTATAAGTTGTTTTATAACTTAAACGAATAACTTCTTCCAAATAATTAAAAAAATCTAATCCATTTTCTACAATGTTTTGCATATATCATCTCTCCGATTTATTAATTTTATTAAAACTATTCTATATCTTTTTTTAGGCTTTCTAATGTTTCATCATTATGAATCAAGAATATTCTAAGAGAGTCTCCATTATATCAACCTTTCTATATGTGAGTTAGATCCAGAAAGCAGTAAATCCGTCCTGTTCATAGCGCTTAATCATATGGGCTACTTTATCTGCAGATTGAGGATATTTAATATCCTGATTATTTTCTAGATGTTGAATCATCTGTTCACTAATCTTTCTATTCTCAACTTTAAAATTTGTATCAGCAAAATAATCGAATAAATCTATTAAAATGTTTTTAAGTTCTCTGCTACTGCCCTGAATTCTAGGCAAAATCTTTTGTTTAATCTGATAATCCAAAGCTTTATTTTGATTCTCCTGGCTGTCATTAGAAAACAATCTATAATTATCTGCATGAATCATATAAAAGTTTATCTCATCTCTAATTCTATAACCAGCATGGAGATTTGCAGACTTTAAAATCTCATTGATATCTCTTAAAATTCCTGTAATCTCTTCTATATGACTTTTCTTCTCTGGTAAAGCATCTATTAAATTTAGATATTTCGTCTTTAAAAACTGATTTTCTTCATTTAAAGTTTCAATATCTAAATCATTTTGGGCTGGCAGATCCATTAGATTAATCTGATTAAATTCTATAGTATTGGCCCGGTCAAGAACCTTTTTGCTAAATGGATGGGTAGTCTCATCCATATTAACAGTCCCGATTATGTAGAGATTTTCTGAGAGATGTAGCCCTTCATACTCATGCTTGTCGGCAACTTCAATATTTTCTTTTTCGAAAAAAATAATATCTGATAAAAGTTCATCAGTAACTATTCTATCCTGCTTATATTTCCTGGTTTCCATCTTTGAGAGAAAGTCACTGAAATAATATTCTACCCTGGCCAGATTCATTTCATCCAGACAGACAAGATAGGGCTTATCTGGATTTTGATTGGCCAGCTTTATTGTTTTAATTAATGGTCCTGGTTGAAAATCACCTTTTATATTAGTATAGCCTAGCAGATCAGAAGTATCACTCCAGTCCGGCCTGACAGAGATTAAGTTGAATTGCTCTCCATTACAACCGACAGCTTCAGCAAAGAGCTGAACCAGCTTTGTCTTGCCTGTACCAGAGATTCCTGCCAGTAGAACGAATGGCTTGGTTTTAAGTGAGAGATAGAAATTTTCAATAGTACCTGGTTTATAGCTGAATCCTTTTGCATTTATGTAGTTTTTGATCTTTCTAATTTTACTTTTAATGCCTGTTTCATATTCTAAATCCTGATCATCCTTGTTGTCTTCAGAAACCTCTGGGTCATTTTGCTTTAAATCATTTTCATATTCAATACCATCGTTTAAAGTCTTTATAGCAGTATCTATTGAATTATATTTATTTATAATTTTTTCTAGTTTAGTATCTGCTATAAATGAAAAACCCTGGGGAGTAAAATTTTCACTATAACCTACAAACCTGTTAAACTCTTTGATACTTATATCTGTTTTAAAAATTATCTCGACAAAAAATATGTATTCCCAGGTCTCTCCTTTAGTGGTTGTTCCCCAGATGCTTTCTGCTAGTTGATGGTTCTGGACCTTTGCTATAACCCTTCCGTAATGGGTAAAGGTCTGATTTGATCCATAGAGTAAAAACCTGTAAACCTTTTCTAGCTTATTCCAATTGCTTTTATTACTAGTACCAGGAGTTGCACCCCACATATTAACATTTTCAGGATTTTCTAATTCATCTAGAAAGCCGTTATCAATATAATCAGCATAATCCATTAAATTTACGGAATTCTTAATAGTTTTAGTAACATGTTCCTGGGCAGCTGAGCTGCTGGCAGTAAAATAAAAAAGTTTATTCTTCTGATCATTACCCATAGTTAGTTTAGCCTCCTAACCAGTGCTGAAATTCTAGGATTACAATTCAGTATATTTAGCATTTGAACCATAAGATTTATTTACAGGATATTTCAAGTTATTTTTCTTCAGTTTCTTAGCAACTATCTCTTGAATATCCAGGTCCATTCTATCGGCCATTAAAATAGAATATATAATAATGTCTGCTAATTCATCTTTAATCTCAGCTTTTGAACTTTCAATAGCTTCATTGCTATTAACCCACTGGAAAAGTTCTAAGAGTTCATTGGCCTCTAATGATAAAGATATTGCTAGATTTTTTGGTGTATGGTATTGTGACCAGTTTCTGTCATCTCTAAATTTAATTATTTTATCTATTAGTTCTTGATCTATCATTATTGAACCTCCGTAGAATATAATTTCTTTATCTATTTACACTTAATTCTATTATTCTTTATTGAGCTGATTTTACCTGCATGATAAGCTAACTTATGTTAAATAATCATAAGAAAGGTCAAAAGTATCTCTAAACAAACTACATTATTGTTTTGACTTTGTATTTAGCATAAAGTTATTTGCATAAATTTTCTCGAATCTGTTTCATTTTAAGGCTATGGTTTTTAGCATCTATGCTATTAATATTATATTTAACCATTTACTAAGTTTATCCTGCAATAACGTATAATAAATATTGACTTTGTTGATTTAAAAAAAAGTATTTAATTTAATCAATAATTAAAATAGTGAAATGAGGTTCCCCCATATTGAGCCTATAGAGTTATGAAGTAAATGCTAGAATAACTGGATATAGAGAAGTTCATAGTTTTAATAGTCTTACAAGTCAAGGCTTTTCACCTCATAACCTTTAGATTTAACTTTAATTTAAAGGTCAAACAATTAAATACTCCCTGAATTTCTCAGGGAGTATTTCCATAAGGGACTTAAATTATATATTCTAAATTTAAAGTATTAATTTTTAAATAAAGAGGTCAATTATTTTAGTGTTTTCTACATCGATTAAACCCTTATCTGTTAATTTTAAAGCCGGACTGACTGGTAAAGTATTAGTACAGAGTGACATAATTATATTATAATGATTATAACCTAAATGTTTTAATGCTTCAGTAACTTTTTTTAGTTTTCCTCCAGCTTTTATTGCTGATTCTTCAGTAAGAATACCAGCTACTGGAAGTTTAAGCTTTGCAATAATTTTTCCATCTTCAACTACTACTATTCCACCTTGATCTTTTATGACTTCATTAGCAGCCATTATACCATCTTCTTTATTATGAGCAATCAAATAAAGATTATGATGGTCATGGGCATAAGTTGTAGCTACTGCTCCTCTTTTAATTGTCTCTCCACCTATTAATGCTCTAGCTATGTTACCATTTTTGCCATGACGTTCAAATACTGCTGCTAGAGCATAGGGTGAGTCTTCCCAGTTTAATGTAACTTCTTGTTCTTGCAACTGATTAACCGTTAAATTAACATTTTTTTCTTCAGTATAGGTATTATCAGATTTAACCTGAATTAATCTACAGGTAACTTCCTCATTATCTTTATAACTTTCCGGAACTATTATATTCAAATCCTCACTATTTATGCTTTTTAATTTAACACTATTATAAAAATATTCTGGAAAACTGCGCTTTGAACTAAACAATTCAGCTTTTTCTGTATTTTGAGATTGATTATCCTCATGCAAAATATCAGTCGAGCTGAAAACCAACCTTCCATCCTTATAAACTTCAGCAATCTCAAATTCCTCAAGGCTATCAAGGACTATAAAATCTGCCTTTTTGCCAGGGGTCAGACTTCCCCTGTCGTTTAAATTCATTCTTCTAGCCGGAGTATACGTCGCCATATGAATAGCTTCAATTACTGGCAGTCCATATATTATCGCTTGACGAATTACATTATCAAGGTGGCCTCTATCAATCAGATCATCGACCATAATATCATCAGTTACCAGGGATAGATTATCATAAATGTTATGTTCATTTATAAATTCAATTAATTTTCTATCTAAAGTCTTCTCTTGAATCTCAACAAACATACCATTCTTAACTCTGGCTTCTAGTCGATCAAGGTTTTGAAGCGTATGATCAGCAGTAATACCTTTTCTAATAAAGCTAGCAAGTTCATAACCTAAAAGCGAAGGAACATGTCCTTCTATAATGTCATTACCTGACTTTTGCTGGTAAACTTCGATTAGTTTATTAATTTTACTATCAGGCTCATAAAGAACTGCATTATTATTCATTACCTCTCCCAGGCAAACTATATCCTCATAATCTAAAAGCTCTTTTAATTCTGAAATAGCTATCTCTGCACCTGAGGTCTCTAACTGATTACTAGTCGATGGTACTGAACTTGGAATTCCCCAGAATATATCGACCGGCGATTCTTTTGCACTGGCTATCATTTCTTTAATCCCCTCTAAACCAAAAACATTAGCTATTTCATGGGGTTCAGCCACTATTGAAGTAACTCCATGTTTAATAATAGCACTGGCAAAGGGGATTGGAGCCAGCATTGAACTCTCAATATGCATATGAATATCAATCAATCCTGGGATTACATATTTGCCATTAAGATCATAAGTATTTTCAGCTTTAATACTTGCCATTACTTCTGCAGGCAACTCATCTATCTGACCAATAAACTCTACCTGATCACCAATTATCAATAAATTTCCAAAGATAAATTCTCTGAAATGTGGGTTATAGATTTTTATATTTTTAAATAGTTTCCTGGTATTTTGTTCTGTCAATAGTTCCACCACTTCCTATTCCTGTTAATTAAAGCTACTTCTTATCCTGTTCAGCCAACTTATAGATGGCTTCCAGGGCAATCTCGATTGATTCCTGTTCAGCTTTAGCAAATAATTCTTCTTTTTCAGCAAGAGTTGGCTGTTCTGGTAAAAGTATATTAGAATCTGTGCCAACTATACCTCCGGATCTTACACCATGAATTCTAGCCAGAGTATAGATTGTAGAACATTCCTGTTCCGAGCATTTCACATTATATTCTGTTAGAAGTTCATTAAGTGCTGGGTTTTGCTTATAATATGCATCTCGAGTATAGCTGGTACCAATATGTAGTTTGCGACCTTTATCTTTAACAGCCTCAATCAAAGCTGCAGTTACATAGTGGTCAGCTACTGCTGGAAAAGCTGAATCTACATATTCTTTACTAGTACCTTCTCCTCTAAATGCGCTGTCAACAACAATGACATCGCCAATTTCTATATCTGGTTGTCTTGCACCACAGGATCCAACCCTGATAAAAGTATCAGCTCCGACTTTAATCATTTCTTCTAATGCTATTGAAGTTGAAGGTCCACCTATTCCTGTTGAACAGACAGTTACATCAACACCTTTATACTGACCGTTATAAATTAAATATTCCCTGTGTCTAGTAACAAGTTCTTTATTATCAAAATGATCTGCAATCTTTTCAACCCTTTCAACTGAACCAGGTGTTAAGACATAACTTGCTATATCACCTTTTTTACATCTAATATGTTTTTGAACTTCTTCCATTTATAAATTACCTCCTTGATTTCTATTATCGAATCTTTCTTTAGCAAAATGGCATGATACCTGATGGCCTGATTCTATTTCTTCTAAACTTGGAACTTTTTTAGAGCAAATTTCCTTTGCATAAAAGCAACGTGGATGAAAATGACAGCCTGATGGCGGATTTTTAGGTGATGGTACTGACCCAGATAGAATTATTCTCTCCTTATTTCTTGTCTTTTCAGGATTTGGAATAGGTGTTGAAGAAACAAGCGATTCTGTATATGGATGAATCTGTTTTTCAAAAACCTGATCATTTGTTCCAATCTCAACTATTTTACCTAAATACATAACCGCTATTCTATCCGCCACTGAACGAACTACTGTCAACTCATGACTGATAAATAAAAAGGCAAGGCCTCTTTCGGTCTGAAGCTTTTGTAAGGATCTTAAAACTTGAGATTTAACTGAAACATCCAGTGCAGAAACTGGTTCATCAGCAACAATAAATTCTGGTTCAGTTGCAAGCGCCCTTGCTATTCCAATTCTCTGTCTCTGCCCACCAGAAAGTTCATTAGGGTATTTACTTAAAAATTTTTCAGCTGGCTTAAGACCAACATCATTTAATAACTGAAGTATTCTTTCTTTAATAGCCTGCTTATCATTTTTATCCATTATTCCTGAACAGGTTAGAGCCGATCGCATTATATTAGCAATATTCTTTCTAGGATTTAATGAAGCTTTACTATTTTGAAAGACCACCTGAACTTTCTGTCGATATTCTTTCCAATCCTTGTCTTGAAAATCAGACCTTGATTTATCTTTATAGATAATGTCCCCAGAAGTTAAACTCTCGAGATTGAGAATTAGTCGTCCTGTAGTTGTTTTACCACAACCGCTCTCGCCAACTAATGCTAAAATTTCACCTGGAACTATCTCTAATGATATATCATTAACTGCTTTTAAAGACTTTTTATAACCAAAAAATGAACGGTCATAAGGAAATTCTTTAGTTACATTATTTAGTTTTATTAATGGAGATGCTTTAGTATTCATATAATCACCCGATTATTTTATTTATAAAGCCAGCAAGCAACTTCATTATCAAAAAATGGAGGCAACTCTTTTTTGCATATTTCCATTACCTCCGGGCATCTTGGATTAAATCTACAACCATTTGGAAGTTCTGTAAGATTAGGTATACTCCCTTTAATAGGTTGTTCTATTTCTTTTTTTGAGCTTTGCATTGAAAAAGCTCCTTTTAAAAGACCTTTAGTATAAGGATGCTTAGGTTCATTAAAAATTGAATAAACATCATTTACTTCAACAACCTTACCTGTATACATGATATAAACATAGTCACTAATATCAGCAATAACCCCTAAGTCATGGGTTATAATTAAAAGTGTAAAATTCTTTTTCTTTTGAAGTTCCTTTAATAAATCAAGTATTTGAGCTTGAATTGTTACATCTAAAGCTGTGGTTGGCTCATCAGCTATAACTAATTCTGGATCACAGATAAGAGCTGAAACAATTCCAACTCTCTGAAGCATCCCTCCAGATAATTCATGTGGATAACGATCTATAATATCCTTTGAAAGTCCAACCTCTTCAAGACTTGATAAAATTCTATTGTCTCGATCACCTATATTGTGAGCTTTAAGTTCTTCTTTAAGTTGCTTTCCAATCTTAACAACTGGATTAAAAGTAAGAGAATAATCCTGAAAAACCATACCAATTTCATTGCCTCTAATTTTTCTCAATTCTTTTTCTTTTAACTTAAGTAGATTTCTTCCTTTAAAATTAATCTCACCATCTTTGACTCTTGCTGCAGAAGTCGGGAATAGATTAAGAATTGAATATGCTGTCATTGATTTACCACTACCACTTTCTCCTGCAAGACCAATAATCTTTCCTTTAGGAACAAAGAACTTTTCTATTTCAACTGGTTTAATAATTCCATTAGGAATTTTAATTTCAGTTGTTAAATTCTTTATTTCTAACAGATAATCTTCATATGAATTAATGTTTTTCATTAGTTAATACCTCCAGGACAGAACTTCTAATCACTTTGTAGCACCGGATTAGTTGCTTCATTAAGACCATTACCGACTAAGTTAAACCCAAGAACTGCCAGGGAAATTGCTGCTCCCGGAAAAACTGACATCCACCAGGCTCTTCTCAAATAATCCTGGGCTAAACTTAACATACCACCCCAGCTCATCATATTAGGGTCACCTAATCCAAAGAATCCTAGACCTGCTTCTAAAAGAATAGCTGTTGCTATATTAAGGGTTGAAACAACAATAATTTGGGGCAGAACATTTGGTAATATCTCAATAAAGATTAATCTAAAATCACTCATACCAATTACTTTTCCGCTTTCTACATATGGCAAACTACTATGAGAGAGGTATTCACTCCTAACTAATCTTGCCATTCCTGGCCAGCTTAAAACTCCAATTACTAATATTAATCTATTTAATCCTGTACCAAAGAATGAGATTACAACAAGAGCTAACACAAATCTCGGTATTGTCATAAACAACTCTGTTATACGCATTAATATGTTATCTATCCAGCCACCATAATAACCGCTTAAGGCTCCTACAATGATACCAATTATTGTACCAGTAAATGCTGCAAGAATACCTACAATCAAGGATACTCTGGCACCCCAAATAACACCACTCAGTACATCTCGACCAAGATTATCTGTTCCAAGTAAATGTCCTTCTGTCCCAGGTGGTTCAAATCTCAATCTTGAAACTGACCTGGGGCTATGTGGTGCAAGTACTGGAGCAAAAATAGCAATTATAATAATTGCTAAAACTAAGAACATACCAATTATAGCTATTTTTTTACGGCTAAAATAGTACCAGATTTTTTTTATTTCTGAGCTACCTAAATTATCTTCTGCCAATTAAGTTCACCTCACTCTTGCTATGTTTAAATTTATTCATATTTTACCCTGGGATCTATATAGGCGTATAATAAATCAGTTAATAATGTAACTATTATTACAACTATAGAAACTATTAATAGTATCCCAATCAATGTCGGATAATCTCTAGCCGATATCGAAGTATAGAGTAACCTTCCCACTCCTGGCCAACCAAAAACTGTTTCAACAAGAGCTGAACCTGCTACTATAAAAGTGAAGTGGTATCCTATTATAGTGACAATCGGCATTAGTGAATTCCTGAGCCCATGTCTAAATAATACATTCTTAGAACTAATGCCTCTAGATCTAGCTGCAAGTACAAAGTCTGAACTTAAATTTTCAATCAAACTAGTCCTTGTTACCCTAGTTGTTAATGCAATATATCTTAAAGATAATGCTAACATTGGTAATATCATATGAATCATTCTATCCCAATAAAATTGAAATCCAGAATAATCAGCCCTAATCGATTGAAGTCCTCCTGATGGAAACCATCCTAGCCAGACTGCAAAAACTAAAATTAATATCTGACCTGACCAGAAAACAGGTATTGAATAACCTATTGTGGAAAATGCAACAGCAATATTATCAATAATTGTATTTTTATATCTTGCTGCCAATATTCCAAACAATACTCCAACAATTGTTGCAAAAACTATTGTTGATATCATAAGAATCATTGTTCTAAGAAGTCTACCTAACACTAAAGTCAACACAGGCACCCTATAATTAAATGAAAAACCGAGGTTACCTCTAAAAACATTTCCAATATATCTTGCCAGACGAATAAATATGTTCTGATCAAGCCCAAATTCCGTTCTCATCTGCTCGGCATATTCAGCAGGTACTGGAAATTCTCCCACAAGAGCTGTAATTGGATCACCTGGAGCTAAATTAATCAATAAAAAGTTTATGATTATTATTGCAATTATGAGAGGTATAGCCTGGGCAACACGCAATAAAGCGTATTGCCCTAAGGTTCTACCTCCGCTATTACTAGAACTCATTTAATAGCAGCCTCCTTAATATAGTGGAGTTTATTGAGCCCACCAGACTTTATCTAGTCTGCTCCTAACATCAAGGCCCTGTCTTAATCCTCTTAAATTAACATCATTAACATCTACAGACTCTTCTTCATAAAGTACTAATAAAGGTACATCTTCACTTAAAATTCCCATGGCTTCTCTGTACTTTTCTTTGCGTTCATCATGGAATGGAATAGAAGCAGCTTCTCTAAGAATTCTATCTACATCTAAATTAGAATAACCAGTAGCACTAACAAATGGAGTTCCGAATTCTTGAGTTGTATAGAGTCTATGGTAACCAACTGCTGGGTCTCCACCAGAAGTAAATGATTGAAGGGATAGATCATAATCTCTATTTTCATAAACATTTTCAATCATTACTGCTCTTTCTTGAGTATCAATTGAAAGATTAATTCCTATCTGGCTATAAAGATCCTGCATTATCTCTGCAGCACCCATTAAGTCATCTCTATTAGGATCTACCACTACTGAAATATCAAGTTCATCAACACCAGCTTCATCAAGTAATTCTCTGGCTTTATCAAGATCAAATGGATAAAGATTACTATAATCATATTCTTCAAAATAAGTTAAATCGAATGCGCCACCCATTGGGCCAACATTATAATCACCAAGACCTTCTTGGGTTAATTCAATAATCAATTCTCTATCTGTTGCATGCATTAGAGCCTGTCTAACAAGTGGATCACTTAATTCAGGATGCTCAAAATTAATGAAGGCAAACCATAATGCAGGAATTCTTACACCCTGCCACATTTCAAAGTTAGGATCATCCTGAAATCTTGGAATTTCAGCTCGTGGGAAATAAAATCCCCAGAGATAATCAATCTGACCTGTCTCTAAGGCAGAGATTCTAGAAGCTGAGTCAGGTATTATATTAAATAAAACTCTATCTAAATAAGCATTATCATCAAAATAATTTTCATTTCTTTCAAGTACTATCCTATCTCCTCTTTCCCATTCTACAAACTGGAAAGGACCAGTACCAACTGGTTCTACTGTTATATCAGCTTCGGAAATATTATCAAGTTCATCTTCCAATAAATGCTTTGGCATTATAGGAGCATCATAAACTTCTAGTGAAACCAAAAAAGGTGCATAAGCTTCTGTTAATGTTATTACTACTGTATTATCATCAGGTGTTTCAATATCTTCAATGAATTCATGAACATCCTGGAAACGACCATGAAATTCTGGCAATACTTCTTCAAAACTAAACTTCACATCTTCACTAGTAAATGCTTCGCCGTCATGCCAGGTTATATCTTCTTTTAAATGAAAAGTAAATACGGTATTATCTTCTGAAACATCCCAGCTCTCAGCTAGTTGTGGCTGAGGAGTGCCATCTTCTGCTCTCCAGATAAGACCACTATATACATTTGCTGTTACAGCTGCTACAGGATAACTTGTAGTAATTCCAGGATTAAGATGATCAGGATTTTCACCAATACCAATTACTAAATCTCCGCCTTCTTGAGGAGTCTCTGCTCTAACTGAGCCAAAACTAAATGCAAAAACTAATGCTAATGTAATAATGAAAATTGTTTTTAAATTCTTCTTCATTTTTATCCCCCTTTTTTAATTAAAAAATCAAATTATACTGATTCATAAATAATTTTAGATAGCTATTACACCCCCTTAATTAAATGAATATAAGTCTGTTCCCTATTCATTCATATGATCATTAAATTACACTTAACATTTACCAATTATAAAAACTACTTTTTACTGAAATAGTTTTATTATCTAGTTCTCAACATCCTGATTTCAAATTTATCATGACTAAAATAACTTTTTGAGAAAAAAATAAATTCACCATTTGAATTATAATTATACTGTTTCATTAATAACAAAAGTGAATTCTTAGGTAATTTTAATTTTTCTTGAAGAAACCTATCACTAACTAATGGTTTAATTTTTGCTTTTGAATTAGTGATATAGATATTATGATTTTTATCAAGGGTATCCAATAACGAACCATTAAAGTTTTTTTTGTTCATAATCTTTTTCTGATTTAACTTTTCATTCAAAATATAATCTATATTAAAGATAACCGGAATTTCATCTGCTAGTCTAACTCTTTCAATTTTAATAAATTTTTTATTTTTTAAATCTTTTTGGTTTCTGAGTTTAAATTCATTATTTATTTCTTCATAATTAACGTGATTTATTTTTAGTTCATCAGTATTTGGTGTAAAGCCTCTTTCTTCAATAATATTAGTCACACTGGATAATTTTTCAATCCCACGATCAAAATGATCATTGTCAGAATTTATAAAAGTTCCTACACCATGTTTTCTTATAATAGTTCCTTCTTTTTCTAAATCTCTTAAACTTTCTCTGACAGTTACTCGACTTGTATTCAGTTGTTTAGCTAAACTTTCTTCTGATGGAAGTCGAAGATCATCATTGTTTTCTAACATTAATTTTCGATTAATTATCTGACGAATATCTTCTTTAATTTTTAAATATTTCATTGGATTATCACCTATGCTTTATGAATTTTTATTAGACGTTAGACGACTATCCTTGTAAATATCTTACCATAGTAAAGTAATGCTGTAAAGCTAATTTTTAAATTTTTTTGAATATTAAATAAAACCGGCAACTTTATTAAGAGTTGCCGGTAATTTATTAAAAGCTATATTATTTTATAATGATTTTAAATTTAATTTACTATCCATTAAATGGCACTAATTCTTTTTTTAACTTTCGAACTCCTCCTCTTGGATCATCAATATCTCCTTCATATCGAGGTATTAAATGAATATGAAGATGCATTACTGTTTGCCCTGCTGCTTCATCAATATTAACACCAATATTGAAACCATCTGGATTATATTTTTCTTCAAGATAATCTCTGGATTCTTTTAATAAGTTAAACAAACATAAAATTTCTTCATCGGTTGCTTCAAAAAAATTTGAAAAATGCCGTTTAGAAATAACCATCATGTGACCTTCATTAACAGGGTATTTGTCATAAATCGCAATAGCATGTTCATTTTCCATCTCTACTCTATTCTCATCTAAAGTGCAAAATCTGCAAGAAATTTTAATCACCTCTCTATTAATATATTAATTTTAAATCTTAATTAACTATTTCGATAATATAACTTAAATTCCTGCTAAGAATTCTAAATACATGATATACTTTGGCTTTCATTTTTAATATCAAAAAGCAATTAAAGAAAATTAAAGTCTATTTTAATACAAAAATAAAAAACTCTAATATTAATAAATCTATATTAAATAAATTATTAACTACTACTTAAATTATGAAATGATTTGCTATCTTTAGGGCTTATTTTGGTATTCTGCTATAAATGATAATATCTCTCTGACAGTGTAGTCCCGGGATGACATGCAGGCTGTGCACCTTAAATCTGTCAGGGCCTGCATGTCTCTTTCATCTCCATGCTCTTTATAATGCATGACTTCGATATACAGAAATTCTGGCACCGGTTCTTGATTGAAATCACCGCATACTTTGCATTTAAATATCATTTTATTATCCATTGCTTATCCTCCAGTTAGCTTCTCTTTTATGATTTAATTCTTCTTTAATTGTCTGGATGTATTCTGCTGGCAGCTGATGCTCCCTGGCGCCGTTTAAGATATACTCCTGATACCAGTCGGCTACTTGAAGGTCATTACTGGTATAATCTGAGATATAGGTGATGGCTTTTAACTTCTTGGAGCCGGCCTCAACTCTGACTTCTTTTCTCTGATAATTGCCTTCATAGAGATCCAGTGTGTTAAAGTGATCTGGCTGCAATTTGTAAACGACACCATAGACATGGCTCTCTGGATCATATTCCAGATTGGCATAACCTGTATTATCTCCGCCTATCTTATTACAGGCAAACCTGTAATTATTGAGCCTGGCGGTTGTTACTGACCTGGCCGAAGGTATCCTTTCTTTTAATCTTCTGCTGCTCATATTTGAGCCATAGGCAAAATAATATATCTTAATCTACCTCCTTCCAGTTTCCATTTGGGATTAATTTTGATCTATCATTTATTTCAGAGTTATAAATATAGGTCCAGGCCTGATGGTTTTTGCCTGAATTGATTTCTTTAACCTTTATTAATTCCCGGCGATAAAAATCTGGATGGCCTTCAAGTATATCCATACTTTCCAGTGCTTCTTTTTGGTGGGCTTTATCGATTATGATTAGCTCACCTTTAACCTGGTCTTCTCCCTCTTTTAATGCTGGAAAAGCTCCAAGGTCAAATAGTTTTCCCTGAGTTGTAGCTGCTTTTAGATCTGTTACATATGGTTTTATCAGTCTGTGATTGCCATAGCCCTGCATTAATGTGCCATAGACAAATATTTTTATGGTGATCTCCTCCTTTAAGGCTTGAACCTTGAGTTAGTTTTGTTTAAAGCTGATCAGCTTTATAAATAATTGTAAATATTTTGTTATTTATTATGTATATATTACCATAAATTTAATTTAATTTCAATATATTTGTATATAATTTTATATTTTTAGGTGATATCACCTATGTATTAGCTGGTTAAAGGAGCAGAATAAGGGCTGGATTTGTGGCTAAAAACTTTGTGAAATTTGCTTAAAGATACCGTTTGGTCACCGTCGGGTAAGGAGGGGGCATAGAAAAAGCCAGGACAGACTGTCCTGGCGTGATATTTTATGATTATATTAATATAAGCCTGGCGACTTTAATTCATTCAAATATCTGCTAAGAGATATTGATTAAACCAGGCATAATATTATCAGGGTCATATTTTGATTTAATCTTCTTTAAACGTTCCAGATTATCGCCATAGGCAGACCTCAGTACTAATTCTCTTTTATCAAGATCTCCAGTGATATTAAGGTAACTACCTTCACCGGCTAATTTCTCTAATTCGCTGTGAAATGACCGGGCCCAGGAAATATTGGCTTCAGATTTATCAGAGCCATACCAATTAGATTGAATGGCCACCATATAAGGGTATTTGCGATTGTAAAAAGGAGTGGCTTCAAGAGGAACGCGACTCATAGAACCATCTAGAAAATAAAAATCTGTAGTTGAATCAGGAGATGGCTGCTTTTTTACGTATTTTTCAATCAGATCAAAGACTTCATCATTAATTTCGTCCAGATAGATAGACTTCCAGTAATAGAGTTTTCCAACAGGAAAGTTAGCATCTAGAAGCTGCTGGAAATCTTTAAAAGGTAAAGGAAAGCTTAGATCAGCTATTGGCTCAACTATTGATTGTAGTGGGCCTGCAATTTCTTCTGCCTGATCCTGAGAACCAAAATAACAACCAAAAAGAATCAAGGACGGTCTCCCCTGGTCCTCTTCAGCAATCCCAGGCATAGCAGGTGCTCTGCCAAAGTCAGCAATCAGCATTAATTCTTCTGGTGCTGAAGACATATAATCTCTAGCGAAAGCCATAACCTCTTCGGTTTTTTCCAGCGGGTAAACTGTTATAACTGCTGAGATCGGATCACTTACAGGATGAAGATCAAATTCAAAGGCTGTAACTACCCCAAAATTACCTCCTCCTCCTCTAAGTGCCCAGAAAAGATCAGGGTGGTTGTCTTTTGATGCTTTGACTAGTTCTCCGTCAGGGGTGACTACCTCGATTGATTTTAGATTATCAATTGTCAGTCCATGCTTTCTAGTCAACCAGCCCATACCTCCGTGGAGGGTAAGGCCTGCAACCCCTGTCTGAGAGACTACTCCCAGTGGTGCAGCCAGGTTAAACGGGGCAGTTTCATGGTCAACATCACCGAGAAGGGCACCGCTTTCCACCACAGCTGTTTGTTCTTCTGGATTCACATGGACACTGCGCATCTTTGAAACATCAATTACCAGCCCTTGTTCTGCAATTGCTGCTCCAGAAACATTATGGCCACCAGCTCGGATTGAACTTTTCAGCTGGTGTTCCTGAATAAAATTAACAGCTGAGATAACATCTGCAGGACCTTGAGCACGAACGATTAGTGCAGGTTTCTTATCTATCATACCATTGAAGATTTCTCGAGCTTCATCATAGCCCTCATCTCCCATTTTCAACAAGTTGCCTTTTAGCTGATTGCTTAAATCGGTCAGAACTTCATCATCAAGCTCAATCATTTTCTCATCAAGAGTTTTTATCTTAACCTGCTTCATTAAAATTCCTCTCCCTTCAGTTTTGAAAAAATTAGTCATAATTAACCTATACCGAGATTCTATCAGCAGGAGACTAATTCGAACCATTTAAACAATCATCTAAATCAGGCAACCCCAGAAAAGGTTTACAACCTGGGGTGATTTGATAATAATAGCTGAACGTCCTCTGTCCTGACAGAACATATAAATCTAAATTAATAATCAACATGGCTGCAACAAAATTATTAAAAGTTTATTTGTTGAAAATTATCTCCTTCCAATTTAATTGAAGCCTTATTAATAACTAATACTTGTTAAAGTATAGCATATTTATCGAGTTTAATCAATTAGTTTTTTTAATTTTTTAAAAACTAATTAAATTAAAATACCATTCCTCCGGGAGGAAGGCAGAGCTGGCCGAGACATGCTCTGAGGCGATAAATAAACCGACTTCATCATTTTCTGCCTGGACTCCAATTGAGAGCTTCTCGTTAATCTTTAATTCATCTAAGATAGTTTCAATTTTTTATTTTCCCCCTTTTGAATTTAGGCTTAATAACTTCTGTTCTATGGTTTTTTTGATTTCATATTTTTAATTTCAGGTCTATTATAATACTTCAGCTTTTAGTAATTTTATCCTGCAATGATCCTATTTTAATTATACAATAAATAAGAATTTAATTAGTCTTTATAAAATATAAAACCGCCTTACGGCGGCCTTAGTTTAAAACTTTCTCAATTAGACTCAGCTTGCAAAAAACTCTCATAATTAAAATTTATTTGAAATCTATCCACTTTGAATCATTCTTGGAACTCTCAACGCATTTTTCAATGAATTTAACTCCTCTTAACCCTTCTTCTAGCTTAGGATAATCAAAATCAGAAGGGTCTATACTGTCCTTTTCTTTCTTAGCCTGGACTGCAGCTGCAAAATTACTGTAAATATTAGCAAAGGCCTCAAAAAATCCTTCTGGATGACCAGCCGGAATACGAGAATTCTCTTGGGCTTCGTCCCCTAAATATTCATGCCCCCGTGAAAGCATTCTTGGAGCCTCATTCAATTTTGTAAATTTTAAAAGATTTGGATTTTTATGATGCCATTCAAGCGATCCTTTTGATCCAAATATTCTCAACTTCAAGCCATTCTCATTGCCAATTGCAATTTGAGATGCCCAATACATGCCGCTTACCCCATTATTATATTTAATCATAACTCCACCGTTATCATCCAGTTTCCTGCCTTCTACAAAGATATCTAGATTAGCACTCAATCGGGAAATCTCACAACCGGTCATGTAACTAACTGTATTTTCAATATGACTGCCAATATCAGCAATACAGGTAGATATGCCTGCCTGATCAGGATTGGTTCGCCAGGCCGCCTGCTTGTTATCAGCTGGAGCTGCCAGCCATTCATCAGGGTACTCGCCCATAATCATTCTGAGTTCGCCTAATTCTCCCTCTTTGATCAAACGCCTTGCTTCTTTAACCATAGGATATCCTGAGAAAGTATACGAGACACCAAAAAGCGTATCGGTTCGATCGGCCAGTTCCTTCAATTCTTTTGCTTCAGCCAGAGTTGTAGTCACTGGCTTATCACAGAGTACATTTATTCCCTGCTCCAAAAAGGATTTAGCAATTGGATAATGGGTGTTATTCGGGGTGGTTATTGAAACAAAATCGATACCATCATCCCGAGAAGCTTCCTGTTTCGCCATTTCCTGAAAATTATCATAAAGCCTGTCTTCATCCAGACCCAGATCTCGTCCAATAGAAAGGGTCTTATCGTAATCTTGAGAAAAACTGCCAGCAACCAGTCTGGCAGTATTGTCAAGTCTAATTGCCCGGCGATGAACATCTCCAATGAAAGCTCCTGGTCCTCCACCAACCATGCCATACTTTAAACAATTATTTTTCATGATTTACCTCCTGTTGAGATATTTTAAAACTATAAAGTTAACTATTTGTGCTCCATACTACTTTTTGATAAAATATAAGTGACAGGATGGAGTGCGCTGCGGTTCTCTTTTTAGGGGTAAAATTACATTCTCATCATTGGAATATCAATGACATCCTGCTATAATAATATTATTTTGGAATTGGATATAGTTTTCCTCCATCTGTTTTAATATATTTTTTCAGTTGGGCTTCTTCTGAATTGGAGAGTTCAAAAGAACTATTCTCATATTTTTTGATTATTTTTAATCCTAAATCTAACATCCTTGGGTCTCCTGGGCTTAATGCAGTATCAATATCCTTTGACAGGGTAAACCTTAAGGCAAGTTCAGCTAATTCATCATTATCATAAATAGGTTTATACCAGGTGTTATATCTATTCTTTTGTTCCTCTGGATTCCACTGCCGCTGAGCCAGTGCTTTTATAGCTAAAATACCTTTCTCTGTTTTTCTGGCTTCTTTTATTACTTTATCCCACTGATTTTGATTGTACCAGTAATTCCAGTTAACAGGCACCATTATAGTGTCAAAATCAAATTCTTCCATTAATTTTAGTGCTGCCCATTCACTATGGGCTGAAAAACCGATATAATTAATAATTCCTTCATCCCTGGCCTCTATGATAGCTTCTAGAGCCCCGCCTTTTTTTAGAGAACTATTTAATGATTTTTCATTTGTAACCTCATGCAGTTGATAGACATCAAAATAGTCTGTTTTTAGCAAATTCAATGAATTCTCAATATCTTTCCTAACTTCTGAAGCTGTTTTGTCAGGCTCAGTTTTACAGGTTAAGATAACATCTTCTCTATGAGATTCAATAGCTTTTCCTAATTTTTTTTGTGAAGTCCCATAAGTAGGTCCAACATCAAATAAATTTACTCCAGACTCAATAGCTTTAGTAACAGTTTCATTAGCTTTTTCCTGTAATAATTGATCTAACATGATACCTCCAAAAGATAGAATGGAAACTTTAAGGCCTGTTCTTCCTAGAATTCTATAATTCATATTATCCCTCCTGAAATTAATTAGTTACATCCAATTTAAATATTTTTTCAAAATAATTTATCTTAAATATACTTTGTGAAATTTGCTCAAAGATACTACTTGGTAACCGTCGGGTAACCGTTAGGTCTTTAGCTTAAAACTTCTGATTAAGCCGTTATTTTTCTTCTTTAATCTTTCTATCTGCTTCTGCTGGCTATTAATTAAATTCTTTAGGTAAGGCATTCAGTAGAAAGTTTAAAGCATTCTCACCCATAATCATTCTTATATTCTTTTTTGAGAAGCCCTGCTCTAGAAGTTCCTCTGTAATATGCACCATGCCTGTAGCATCAAAGGGAGTGGTTACAGCCCCGTCAAAATCAGAGCCTAGAGCTACATGTTCTACCCCAACTAAATCAGAAACGTACTTGATACAATTCACTATCGACTCTACGCCATTTATGCCGACTGCTGTCTCCCAAAACCCAATCCCAATCAGTCCTCCCTTATCAGCAATCTTCTTTATTTGTTGATCTGATAGGTTTCGATTATTATTCAGACAACCTTTAACTCCTGTATGGGATACAATTACCGGTCGGGAACAAATTCTCAGGACATCTTCTATTAATTTTGAAGAGGCATGAGCTAAGTCGATAATCATATTCAATTCTTCGATTCGTTTTATTGCTTTTCTGCCAGACTCAGTTAAGCCCCCTTTTTCAACGCCATGGACAGAGCCGCCTAAATTGCAATCGGTTAAATGGGCTATGCCTATAATCCGGAAGCCCTGGTTATAAAGCTCATCAATATCATCATTGATATTGTCAATTATATAGGCTCCTTCAAGGGCAAGAAGTCCGGCAGTAATATTGGTTTCGGCCCTACACCTTTTAAAATAGTTTTCCAGTTGATTTGATGTTTTAATGATTTCAAAAGTATTTTTTGATTTTAATTGAATCTCATGCAGCTTATTGCTCTGATACAGTGCCCTGTTTTTCTTGCTATACCAGGTATTTATGGGCCAGTGCATCATAAATGCAAGAAAACCTGAGATTGCGAACTTTTTAGTATTTCTTTCTATATTCGGGTTAAAGGGGATAAGTGTTGGTGTAGCAAATACCTGGAGTTTGACATTTCCTTTAATTAGCCTTGGTATATCAACATGGCATCTTGAATTGCTCTGAAGAAGACTGCGGCAGGAAAATAGGGAGTCGGCATGAAGATCTATAATAAACAGCGTTGAATGAAAGTCTCTGGCATCTTTAGACGCTCTGTAATCAAATTTTTTGTTGATTTTATTGATTTTATTTTCAATGAAAGGTATATAGAGTGGAGCTGATGAATATATAATGACCAATAATATTATTATAGCTATTACTGTCATCTGGCCCATATTTAACACCACCTTCCCTATGAGGAATGCCAGGACAGAATGTCCTGGCGTTATATCACGATTATATTAATATGGACTTAAGAAGTTAGCGATTTCTTAAAGTTAGTAATCTCTTGAATTTATAGATTTATTAGATTCTAGAGATCGATTACATTTCCGCCTAGTCTCCTGGCTGTCTCTGGATCACAGGTGCTAAAGATAATCTGATATTTGTCCTGGAAGTTTTTAATTAGTTCAATTGCTTTTTCTGTTCTTTTTGGATCTAAATTAACCAGGCAGTCATCAAGGATTATAAAGCCTGGCTTATCTGCGAAGAGATTATCATATAAAGCAAATCTTAAGGCCAGGGCGACACTGTCGTAGGTTCCAAAGGATAAGATATTCATATTTACTGGCAGTTTTCTCTCGGCATCTTCTTTAATTATTTCGATATCGAAGCTGTCATTGATATTGCTGGCCTGGTAATTTCCTGCTGTTAAGGTATTTAAATGACAGCTGAATGAATTGATCAGCGGCTCAAATGACTTCTCGTCCATTTCTGCCAGTGTTTCAGAGAATGCTGCCTCTACCTTTAATAAACGCCTGGCTCTATCTTCTAAGCTATTGAATTTCCGCTCTTTATTTGCCTGGTTTTCTTCTAACTCCTCTAGAGATTCATCAGGCATAGTTTCCTGTATTTCGATTAATTCCTGATTCTTTTCGTTCTGAGCTTTAGTTTTACTCTCTTTGATCTTCCTTAAGTCTTTTAGCTTCTGCCTGAATTCATCTTTTGTCTCAAATTCTTCAGGTAATTCAGCCAGGGCTATCAGTTCTTTATTTATATCATTGATTTCAGTTTCCAGGGTTGTAATTTCTGACTTTAATTCCTCCAGGCTATTGTATTCTTCTTGCCACTCGGCTATTTTATTTTCGCCGGTTTTAATCTTAATCTTTAAGTCACTGATCTTATCATCTTTTAAGGTTTCGATTTCTTTTTCAATTACATCTACTTCTCTGATAGCGTCAGGAACTTCAATCTTTGCATACTCTTCTTTTAATTCTTCAAGGCTATTGCTATCTAATAATTTATCTTTTTCCTTTTGAGCCTGCTCAATATCTCTTGCCAGGTCATTTTTAAGTTTAAGTTTTGCTCGGGCTTCTCTAGAGTTACTGATATCTAGAGCCTCTAATTCAGTTATCATTTTATTATATTTTTCTCTGGCTGAATCATAATTTGCTTTTAGCTCTTCAAAATCGATTTCGGCAGAACTAACTTCAAGATCAATATCTTTGTTATGGATTCTTAGAAAGCCATCGGCTTCTATTTCAGAACCAGCTGTAATCTCTTCTTCATCGCCAACACCTCTGACAACTCTGGTACTGGAAGATGATTTGATTATTTTAGCCTTTAATTTGCTGGCTGATAATTGGGCATCGATATTGGAAATTTTTGATTCCAGGTCTGCAAGTTCTTCAACTCTGGCTTCATCTATTTCTGCATACTTTTCTTTTTCATTATTTAATTCTTCTAGTTTGGAGTTAAGTTCAGCTATTTTATTGAGCTTAGCTTCTAATTCTTCTTTTTGCTTTAATTTATCATAATCGGCCTTTTCCTGATTTAACTGCTCTAACTCCTTATTAAATTCTTCTAGCTTTTTATTCTGTTCTTTAATTGCTTGATTTAACTCTGGCCATTTAGTTTCTATCTCATTTAAATCTTCAAATTTCTCCTCTTTTCTTTTTAATTCTGGCTCTAATTCGATTCTTTTATTGATATCATCTTCTATTTCGCTTAATTCATCTAGTTTTTTGATAGCTGTTTTTAATTCTGCTTCCAGGGTTTCTATCTCCTGGTTTATTTTCTGCAGTTTTTCTTCGCCATTCTCAGCCCATCTGATTTTTTGCTTGACTCTTTCTTTTTCTATATAGGCATCGTATATTTTACCAGTTCCGACTTTATAGGGATTATTGACGTCTCGATCAGTATTTTCTGGCTGCTGTCTATCTAAATCCCATCTGGCTAAGAGATCATCCTTTTCATTTTCAATTTTGGCCTTGATTTCATCGGTAACTATGCCGTCCATCTCCATAACAGCTTTTCTTAAGAAGTTATTTACGGTGCTTCTGACATCAGTATTTTCGGCAATTCTTTTGACTGCAGCCTTGACATCGCTCTGTTTGACAAAAACGATATTATCATAGGTGCTCTCGCCATAGAGCAGTATGTCATTTAAGGTATTATCTATTTTATCTAAATCATCAATCATATTTCCTGTTGGCAGTTCAAGGAGCACAGAGGGATTGTTTCTGCTCCATTTCTTCTCTATTCTATATTTATCGCCATCATCTTCGATAATTAGATTGCCATGGATGTATTCTCCATCTGGATAAGGGAGAAACTTTTTATTGAATTCTTTATCTTTTTTAGTGCCTTTTTTAATTTTAGGATCATTGAATAGGGTGGCAAAAATACCATTGATAATTGTGCTTTTACCGGCCTCATTGGGTCCTAGTAATACATTGAGGCCATCTTTAAATTGGATTTCTTTATCGTTGATACCTGCGAATATCCGGGTATTAAATTTTTTAAGCTTCATTCTGCACCTCCTTGATCAGTTCATAGGCCAGGTGGAGTGATTTTTCATCATCTTCCAGCCTGGTCAGGAATTGATAGGGGAATGAACCTGCTGTAAATTTATCTTCAATTTGATCATGATTTAGCTTGATATAGAGGTCGTCATCTTCAATATCAAGATAGCTTAATTTAAACTTTAAATCATCGTAAAAGCTCTGGCGCTGGTTATAGGTTGCTTCATCAATGCCACCTGTTAAATTTAAGCGGACTATTTTGTTTTCTGGCTTGCCGGCAAGTAGCTCATCTTTAATGGCTTCAAGATCGCTTTTATTATTGATATTTTTCTTGAGATCAAAGAATCTAAATTTGCCTGTCTTGAGTTTTTCTGCAGAGGTATGTTTATCATCTTCTAAAGTGATTTTCCAGGCAAAGCCTTCATGTTTGCAATCCAATCCATCTGGCTCCGGTGTGCCACTATTAAAAACTTTTTTACTGGCAGGTGTATCATTTTCTGGGTACTGGATGTGGCTGTGGCCTAATAACCAGAGATCCATATCTATTGATAATAGTTCATCGACTGACATTTTAAAATATTCATCAGTTAGATCCGGGGAAATACCTGCGAGGGCTCCATGGGCTACTCCGATTGTAAATTTGTTGTCATCTTCCCTGTCATAATTTTTGATCCAGTCGAGATTGTTGGAGCTTGAATGTCTGGAATCACAGGGAGCTGGATAGACTGTTAAATCAAGGCCGTAATCGCTTAGATTATAGGGCTCAAATTTGTTTAATAAGATCAGCCTTTTTGTGGCCTTTCTTTCAAAGGTTCTCCAGACGTTATCCTGGCCGATATCATAGTCGTGGTTGCCTGGTAAAAATAGGATGGCATCGCCTTTGAAGCGGTCGAAGATATTGACTGTTTTTAGGATTAGTTTTGTATTAACCCGGGTATTATTGAATAAATCTCCGGCCACAACTATGAGATCGCAACTTTCAGTGTTGGCCAGCTCTACAATCCTTTCTAGCACCTCTATGCGGGCCTCTTTTAGCTGTTCTTTGACTGAGGCAGGGTAGCTATTAAATTGCATACCCAGGTGAATGTCGCCGGTGTGTAAAAGTTTTAATGGCATGGTGGGGCCTCCTTGTTGAGTGATTATAATTTATTTATCTTTTTAATTTCTGATCCACTGTTCATCTACAATCTTATCATTTTTAACGGCAAACTTACAGACAGGTAACTGACGAAATTCTTCCAGGTTGATGCCTGTGCTTTCCAGGTAGTCCATAAAATCTACTGGTTTATATGGTGGTAATGACCAAAGACATTTTGAATTAACTGGATTTATGTTATTAATACTATATTTCACCATTTACTAAATTTATCCTGCCTTAATCCAATAATTTTTCAGTTATGATTATATGACTTATTAAAATTTAAATTATTAGATGACTTTTTAACAGTTGAATAAGTGAAACCCTATCACAGACAGTTAGAGTTTAAAAAAGCTGAGGTTTTATCCTCAGCTTTTCAAATTAGTATTTATTATTAAATGTTATCTGGCGTTGGAATATTGTTATCCTGCCATTGTAAATATGGGTAACTGGAACCTTCATCTATTTCCCAGATATCATTAAAATCCCATTCTGGTTCAAATGTGTCCTGCTGCATCATTTCTTCTGTAGATTTAGAAATTGCTTTATTTTCATCATTTTGTTCGGAAGTATCTTTGTCGTAATAGCTATATTCAATAATGTGGTCATTATTTCCACTGAATCCACCATTATTGTTACCTTCATCTACTTTTCCTGCTGAAAAGCTGTTTGTTATCTCTCCTCTATTTTCACCTGAAAGACCTCCAAGAGGACTTTCATCGCCTTCAGACAATACATTTCCTGTTGCATAAGAATTATCAATCTTTCCATCCTCCCCCACAAAACCAACTAAGCCACCTGCAACGGAATGTTCATCTTGATCCTGAAGTAATTCAACATTTACATCTGCAAAAGACTCTGATATATTTCCATTTAAAGTGCCTGCTAACCCTCCAAAATGACCGCCATTTTCTACTAAACCATAAACTTCTCCTAAAGCATAACTTCTAATAATTTCCCCATTTGAACCACCTATTAATCCTCCAACATCACTTTCACCTGTTATTATTCCTTTAGCAAAACTATCAATTATCTCACCTTCATTAAATCCTCCAACTAAACCACCAATTTGTTCTTTTCCTTCTACATCTCCTGTAGCATAACTATTTTCTATATCACTTTCATTAAAACCAACAAGACCTCCAACATTATTGTTTCCTTCTATTTTCCCATTTGCATAGCTATTTTTCACAAGACTCTCTTCAAGTCTGTTAGAACCTACAATTCCACCAACATTGTTACCTTCAGCAGATATATTACCATAACTAACAGAGTTATTTACTTCTCCAGCATTATTAGTACCTACTATCCCGCCAGTATTAGATAATAATGGTCCATTCTCTTCTATTACAGAGCCATCACTTGTTATATTAACATCTGCAGTTGAATCTAAAATCTCTCCATCATTATTTGTACCGGTAATACCTCCTACTGCAAAATTAGATTCTATATTACCCTCAACATAACAATTTCTAATTATTGATCCATTTTCAATTCTGCCTGTAACAATTCCTGTATTTCCATTTGATTTTATTTCTGCATCAGTGAAATTTATATTTGTCACTTTAGCATTTTCAATAACTGAAAAAAATCCAATTCCAGAACCTGGAACTATATTTTCATCATCATAATATTCAAATTTAAGATTACTTATTTTATACCCTCTACCATCAAGCTGACCGATGAAACTAATTGAAAGCCATCTCTCTTCATCTTCATCCCACCAATAATCACCAATTGGATCCCACTCGTCATTCTGGTCATAATTTAGATCTATATCTTCGATTAAGATAAAACTAGCATCAAGATTCTCTCTAATATTATCTAGCTGAATAGCATTTTTTATTAAATACGGTTTGTCCTCAGTTCCTTCCCAGCCAGCATAGCCATCAGCATTAGTTTCTCCATCATATTCTTCAATGAATATTGCTCTGATTTCTTGATCTGAGCTTACTAATACCGAAGTGCTTGATTCTTCAGGGTTCTGGACACCTTCGCCTTCCCACTTATAAAACTCCCAGCCATTAGCTGGATCAGCTGAGATTTCAACTGAAGAGTCTTCATCATATTCTCCATCAAGTTCAGGTAAATCACCTTCTCCTAAGTAATCGAAACTTAATTGATATGTTTCTGGATCTGGGCTGGTACCATCTGAAGACGACGAATCACAGGCAGCTAAAGTCAAAGAGATAAGTACAACAAAAGCCAGCAAGACAATGAGTTTCTGTTTTTCAGAAAATCTTTTGAGCATTTTTTTACCCCCTATTATAATTTTTATTTAAATCTAATAAAATGAGGTTTCCTCATTTTATTAGTGTAATTAATTTTAATTTTGTGACATCTTTTATTAAAATTTTTGGTTAAATTATGTAAATTGAGAATAATAAGCTTGTTAGAATGCTATTATAATCAAATTATATAACCTTATATTTATTCACTTATAGAAAAGTTTGAGAGTTCCTGCAAATTATTGGAATTAATATTTGTCTTTGTGAAATTTGCTTAAAGTTACTGTTTGGTAACCGTCGAGTAAGGAGGGGGTCATAAATAAAGATCAGTGCTCGGGATGTATCTGATAGGCTTAATCAGGATTTGACCTGGACCTTACTACAGGGTGTATAATAAATATAAGAGAAATTGAAATAATGAGGTGGTTAGAGATGAGTGAAATAACTATTGGTGAGCTTGCTGATAGAGTTGAGATTAATATAGAAACTATTAGATATTATGAGAGAGAGGGAATTATTCCTGAGCCTCCTCGAAATAAGTCTGGTTATCGAATATATAGCAGGGAAGATATTACACGACTTGAATTTATTAAAACTGCAAAAATGCTGGGGTTTTCTCTGCAAGAGATCTCAGAACTGCTCTCATTAAGTGTTGATCAGGATTCAGATTTCAAAGAAGTCAGGCGTAGGGTTCAAGAAAAGGTTGAAGTCATAGACAAAAAGATTGAGAACTTAAAGAGGATGAGGAAAATATTAACTGAATTAATTACTGCATGTGATACTGAAAAAACTACAGACCGGTGCCCGATATTAAAAGGGATTGAAGAAAAAAAGCTGGACTTTAATAATTAGTTTAATTTTTGAATTCTATTTGCACTGTAGTTAGGTATATTGTTTATAATTATTAGTGTAAGGAGGTGCTACAGATGAGTAAAAGAAAAATTGAAGTATTTACAGCTGGATGCTTTATATGTGATAATGCTGTTGAAAAAATTAAAGAATTGGCCTGTCCTAATTGTGAAGTGGTTGTTTATGATTTAAATAGCAAATGTGAATCCAATATTTGCGAGGAAAAAGCAAAGGAATATGGAGTTAGAACCCTTCCTTCTGTTGCAATTGACGGTGAATTAGCAGATTGTTGTAATGATAAAGGTATTGACTTTAAAGCTCTGCAGGAAGCTGGTTTAGGTAAGGCTTAAAGTTGAAACCTCCGCAGTTTGCGGAGGTTTTTATTATTTATTATTTCTTTTGTTTATTAGCTGGAAATGTTGATCAGGCAAGGCATAATGTTATCAGGGTCATATTTTAATTTAAGCTATAATTCATAGACCTCACCATTCTCCAGCTTCTTTACATCTGCATTAAACTGGTTGTATTCTTCAGGGTTTAAGGTGTGGATAGGGAATAGTTTGGCTGGTTTTAATTCATCAACTACTTTAGCTGATGTTTTGATATCTGCGTGGCCGCTGGTATAAATCTTATGGAATTTCATGTTGTTCTCATCTATAAAGTTCTGGAGGTTTTTAAACTTGCCCTTCTCTAAATATTCTGGCCAGCGTGAATAGATAAAACTGATATTTTTGAATATATCTTTATCAAGATCGCTTATTTTATTGAGATCATGGACTGTGGAGTTTCTGACCAGCATTAATATTTTATTCCTTTTGGCCACTATCTCTTCTTTTCCCATCTTATAATCGCTGAATTTATAGGCCAGTTCTTCCTGATTCATATTAAAGACTTTATCTGTTAGAAACTCAGGATAATAGACTTTTACATCGCTAAACTTGCTTGAAGGATAGGGTATCTCAGCGTAATCTTTTATTATATCCAGGATACTGGCTGTGTAAAAATCTATTAAAAATATTCTCTCTGTCTTTCTGGCAGCTCTATAAAAGGAAATTATTCTATCTATATTCTGGCCGGAGGCTGTAAATAATACCAGGCCTGGCTCTGCTAATACTTTTTCAATTTCAGCTTCCAGCCTGGCTTCTGGTTTTTCAGTTTTATTTTCATTGCCTATATTGCTGCCTTCCATAATCAGGCCATCAATCTTCTCAGGAAGGTTTCTAAAGAAATATTCCAGGGAATTTTTGCGGCCATGGCCTCTAAAATCTCCGGAATATACAAGGTTTTTGCCGTCGGCTTCTATGAGGAAAGCCTGGGAGTCAAAGCCGGAATGATCCATAAAATTTGGCGTGATCTTAAAGTCTTTGATTGTAAAGGGCTGGCCACTATTAATATGTTGATAATTGTCTATTTCTATTTTGCTATCTGAAAATAATGTTGTGATATCAATTAGTTTATGGGTTGCTTCGGTGAGATAATATTTTAGGTCTTCTTTTATATACTGGATGAGTCCGTAATGATCTCTGTGGGCATGGGAGATCAGAATGCCGTCTATGTCTGATTTATTTTTGCTGACGATATCTTTATCGAAATCTTTATAAAGGCCGTCTACATAAGGAATTATCCCTAGATCTATTAATTCTTTGACTGACTTTGATTTATATTTATTGAAATCTAGCATGCTGCCATCGTCTTCTAATAACGGAAGGCCTGCATCTATTAATATTCTGGTGCCATTATTGCTGATTAATTCAACTACTGAGCCACCAATCTTTTCAGTATCTCTGTGGATTATTAGTTTGGGCATGATTTAATATAAACACCTCCTTATTTTATCTGCTTACAGGCTGCTATATTGGCTCTTTAATGCTATCTGGGCTGTGAGCTATAGTTTTATATTCTTGCTGGTTATGCCAGGCTGTATTATAGGTTCTGGTGCGTTCTGGATTTATATCGAAATAGGCCTGAATCTGTTCTAATATTATAGTTCATCATTTTCTAAATTTATCCTGCATGATTGCAATTAAATTTCTAATAAGTTCTTTTTTAAAAAATCTTAAAAAGTGTCGATGGTTTATTATTAAATGAGTATTATTAAGTTCATATTCTTCTTAGGAAACAGGTTTCCAGGGTTAGAGGTTAAAAACTTCCTTAGTGACCGGACAATTTTGACCGGTAGACCGGATGATTTTGACCGGTAGAAAGAAAGATTATTGATCATAAGCTGCGTCAGGATAAATATTTGCAGGATCTTTTAAATAATATATATTGGAGGTGCCAGTTCTATTTACTTTTTTGATCAGGCCATAATTTTCTAAACCCTTTAACCAGTTCCTAATGCTTCTATCGGAAACTCCTAGCTCACTGGCAAGACGCATCTGGCCAGGATAACAATAGCCGCTATCCCAGCAATAACTGACCAGGGATGCATATAAGATTTTCTCCTGAATTGAGATATTGGGGTCTTTTAAAATATTATTATCAAGTTTAGTGAAGTTCTGATTAGGGGAAGTATATTCTATTTCTTGAGATATATCTAGTTGACTATCAGTTGTTTCTTTGCTGGTATTAATTTTAATCACCCTATCTATTTAAATTTGGTATTTTGTGTTGCTATCGAATAAGTATGAAAATATAGTGTTTTGCTTATAAATCACGTAAATTTTATAGGAATATACCCGAGTTGTCAATATAATTTTGAGGTAATTTTAAACAATTTTTATTATGGGTTAACTTTAAAATATATGGTGTTTTTTAATATTAATATAACTGTATTATGGAGGTAGGGATGTAGGAGGGGTGAGGTAGGGGTAACGTATGAAAGGCGGATGAATTTTGATGGTGAAAAGTTGGCCAGGTTGCTGGAGCTGGTGCGAGTTTAGGCTGTTATAGTGGCAGGATAATATGGGAGTAGGGTTGATGTGGTATAGATGCAGGTTTTATCTAAATATTTTTATTCTCCTGCAGGTATTATAAATAATCAGGGCAGTAATATTTAAGTTTTTTATGATAAATTTAAAAAGCCCCCTTGATATTTTAATAATCAGAGGACTTTAAGTATTTTTAGTTGATTTAATTTTTAATGATTCTATTTTTATAACTTTACTGTCAATTTTCATATTCTGATCATCTCACTCCACCTCCTGATAACTTTTTATTTAAAAGATCTGGCCCTGATAATTCTTTAAACCGTTGTGGATATGCTCTTCTCTGATTTTTTCTCCTTCGGTTAACTTGATGTTGTTATCTCTCTTTAGGTTGAATAAATTCATTATATTTAACATGTTTATCACTCCTTTATTTTGTTTGTTTTTAATACATGAAATCTTGATTTTTCTTTAAGCAGTTATGAACATGTTCCTGATAAAATTCTTCTCTCTGATCATTCTTCATTTTGAATTCGTTATTTTCTAAATTTAGAATATTATTTAGGAATCCCATTTCGATAACCTCCTTTAATTTATTTTTACTATTTGTCTATATTATAAACCTAAAAATTAAGTTTGTCAAGCTTTAAATTAATATTTTTAATAAAATAATTGATATATTTAATAAATAGTTTAACATATTAAAGTATCAGAGACTGTTTTTTGAGAGATTTAAACCTTTATAAAACCCTCTATATCATATATTTATAGCCTTTTTTTGAAATTTTGCTGACGATATAAAACATCCTAAAAATTAATTAAAAAATAATTTAAAATAAATATATTTAATTTTGATATTAAGATATATTAGTTATTATTGAATTATGTGATGAGGAATGCCAGATCTGGCTATAGAATATTTGATTAGATGTCAGGAGCATAATTATAAACTGTTAATAGGATCAGGACTGGGTTAGTACTGAGTTGGTACTGGGTTGGTACTGGGTAGATACTGGAGTGGAATAATATCAGGGTAGGGTTGATGTAGAGTTGATGTAGGGTTGATGAAAATTTAGTGGGGGGATTAATTCAGAATTAGTGGCCAGGGGAATTGATTTCTGGAGTTAGAGGAGGAATCAAAGGCCAGAGCTAATTATATTTAATTTTATCAGAGCTAGCAGGAATTTTATATAGGTGGTGGGTGCATTAAATGACAAAACTATAATTAAAGCTTAATTTATTGATATGTGGCTTAAATATAAAATCTGCCTGGAGAGGCTTTTTATAAAATACCAGGCAGACTGTTGCTTATATTTAAACTTAAAGAATTAATATATTAGTTTAAAAGGCATTTAAAGGGCAAGTTAATTAGGATTATATTATTTTAGATTGACAACAACTCGGCTTTTGAGTCGCCGGCAAGCATTTTATCTATATAATCTCTGAGTTCGTTCAGGGTGATTTCTGTGCTTATTTCATCCAGGTGGTCAGGCTTCCAGTCGCTGGCGAGTTTATGCCAGATATCTTCTCTAAGTTCTCTATTGACCTGGACTGAATCTATGCCTAATAGGCTGACTCCTCTCAGGATAAATGGATAGACATTTATTGGGAGGTCAGCTGAGGCTACATTGCCGCAGCAGGTGATTGCTCCTGAGTATTTAGTTGATTTGATAGCTGTGGCCAGCATATTGCCGCCAACTGTGTCGATAACGCCATCCCACTTTTCTTTAAGGAGCATCCGACCGGAATCATCGTTGACTTCAGATCTGCTAATTACTTCTTTTACACCAAGGTTATGGAAGTATTCCTTTGCGCCTGTCTTTCCTGTGGCAGCTGTAATCTCGTAACCCTGCCTGGCGAGAATACTGCAGGCAAAACTGCCAACTCCCCCTGAAGGTCCGGTAACTAAGATCTTTTTGCCTGGAGTACCTGCTCTTAGAAGTTTATGGACAGATAGTGCTGCAGTGAAGCCTGCTGTCCCATAGGTCATGCTCTCTTTCAGGGTCAGGTTGTCAGGAAGTTTCACTGCCCATTCTGATGGGATTCTGATATATTCTCCAAAACCACCAGCTGTATTCATGCCCAGGTCATAGCCTGTTACTATAACTTTATCTCCCTTCTGGAAATTATTGCTCTTATCTTCAACAACTTCACCGGCAGCATCGATGCCTGGAGTATGGGGATACTCCCTTGTCACTCCTTTATTGCCGATTGCTGATAGTGCATCTTTGTAATTTAATGATGAATATTTGACCCTGATAAGTAGGTCACCCTCTGGAAGTTGGCTGATTTCCTTTTCGATAATATTTCTTTTATAGTCGTTGTCGACTTCTTTTATTTCTAAAGCTATAAACTTTTTGTTATTCATAATTAAACCCCTTTTCATTTAATTAATTTTTTGCTGATTTTTATAACCTAATATTTATCATAAGTTTGATTTGAAATATGAAATTTATAATTATATCATAGGAGACTTTGCATTATATCTGTTTATTTTTCAATATTATAATTCATCACTTACTAAATTTATCCTGCAATGATTTATATTAAATTTCTGAAAAATCCTCTACGATTTTTATTAATGGGTATTATTAAGTGCATATTCTTTATAGAAACTTAGCTTCCAGGGTATAGGAGAGAGTCTCCCTAACTAACTGACGTCGTTTGACCGGTCAGACCGGAACAGCTATTCCTGGTCGAATTTATTGTAAACATTTATTGCAATTTCTTCAGTTTTTTTGATAAAATTATTATCTAATTTAGTGAAGTTCTTTTTAAGGAAACTGTATTCTATTTTCAAAGCTATATCTATCTCGTTATCAGGTATTTCATTGCTGGTATTAATTTTAACCACCCCATCTAATTGAATTGTATTTATTATGTTCCTTTCAAATTAATACAAAAATATACTATTTTACTTTGATATCACAAATATCTTGCAGGAATATATTTTAGATGTCAATATTAATAAAGAATGGAGAAAGCAGAGTTATGGAGTAGGTGTAGGAGGGGAGTAGGAAGGGAAGCGTATGGAAGTTGATTGAATTCTGATGACAGAAAACTAGGCAAGCGGGTTAAACCAGGGCGAATTGATACTATTTTGGCCCCAAGATTAAATCGGAGTTGAATTGGTTTGGGGCTGGTACAGGTTTTGTGCTAGATTTTTGTAATATTGATGGCTTTATATTTCAAACCTATTAACATCTTGCCTTATTAGTTAAACTTTATATTTAATATTTTAGATTATATCATCCAGGGAAAATAAGTTAAATGAAATTCCCTTAGGGGATTAAGTCTGAGGGTATAATAAAAAACTGAGGTTTCCCTCAGTTTTCTTGTGTTTATAAGAATATAAAACACCGCCAAATTGAAAATCTAAGTCTTGACGGTGTTCAAAAATTAAATTTATTCTGCAGAATTTTCATTGAAATCTGCTGGTTCTCCCTGCCACAATAACCAGGGATAAGTTTCATTTTCTTCAATTGCCCAAACATCAATAAAATCCCAATTCTTAAAATTAGTTTCTTTATTCATTTCAGAGGAATATTTACCTACCACATTACCGTTAGCATCACCTTCCGGTTCTCCCACTCCATTAAGTTGATCATTTATTGATTTATCCCAAAAACAGTATTCTATAGTTCCGCTGTAAAAATTGCCAATAAAGCCTCCAATATTGTTTGCCTTGCCACTAACATAACCAGTACTATAACTCATAAATATTTCTCCCCTATTATTAGTTCCTACCAAACCTCCTATATTTTCACACTCACCTTCAACTCTACTTGTACTGTATGAATTGATGATCTCAGCATTCCAATTATCTCCTACTAACCCCCCAGCTCTACCACTATGATAATTTTCACTGGATTTTTGTTCAACCAAACCTGTACTAAAAGACTTATCTATTTTGCCTGCGTTTCTTCCAACTAATCCACCTACCGAATCAATTGCCACAACTTTACTATGGCTATAAGAGTTACTTATTATATTATTGTTTATGCCTACTAACCCCCCAACATAATATCTATAAGACTCTACACTCCCTTCAGTATAAGAATTAATTATTTCACCAGAGTTAAACCCTGTTATACCACCTATTGAATGATTTTCGTTTCCACTTATATTTCCAATATAATAAGAGCTAATTATATTACCATCATTACGTCCTGTAATACCTCCAACATAATCACCACTAACTTCAATATCTCCTGTAACATAAGAATTAACTATTTCACCATAATTACGCCCTGTTATGCCACCAATATATCTATTTCCTGATATATTAACGTCCTGTAATCCAAGATTAAAGATCATTGACTCTTCACTTATGCGATTAAATAACCCTAAGTAGTTTTCATCAGTTTTATTAATTTTTAAATTAGTGATTATCTTATTATTGCCATCTAGAGATCCTGAAAATAGATTATCTTCATCTCCAATTGGTTCCCAATTATCAAAAGCAATCAAATCAATATTAGCTATTAGTTTAAAATGCTTATCCAAATAGCTTCTAACTTTATTTAATTGTTCAGCTGTTTCTATAAGATATGGATTTTCTTTAGTACCAAAGCCACCTGCAAAATCTGAATTATATTCTAAAAAGACCACTTCAAATATAACCTTATTATTATTCTTGTCAACCTCTATTAAATTATTATAAACTGTATACTCTCCATCTGTAATATTATCATTATCAATAACTAGAGTTAATTCTGTGGTTCCTGATAAACCAGTGATATCTCCAGCCAAAGAATTATCTAGATAATAAAATTCATCTACACCTGATTCTCCATCTGCTAGGACACTAAAAAATTCTGCATGATCTTCATTAACAACGCCTTTAATAATTAGAGATGCATTATATGTTTCTGGATTATCAACGACCTGGCTGCCACTATCGCAAGCTGCAATACTTATTAAAGCAAAAATTAATACAATCATAAATAATAATATTTTTTTATTGGTATTCATGAATTTACCCCCTTTTTTATTATTATATATTCAAAAGTAAAATTATATTCAATCCTGGATAATCTGAATTCTAAAATCGGCCAGGCTTTCAGGTATAGGAGCTTTTAGATTATTAACATAGTTCAATAGCATCTCTTTTTCAGTTTCCTGAGTGGTTGTTATAATAGTTATGTCATCACCTTCCACTAAATTATAATCATTAAAATTAAAAGAATTAAAAGTTATTGTATATAATTCAGAATCATAAACTGGTGAACCATCAGCTAAAGATACATCATCAATTTTATAAGCATCACCACTGCTATTTAGATAAATATTATAAACCATTCCAGATACCTGCAGACGAATATCATTGAACTTTTGAGATTCTTCCAGTAATAATTCTTTTATTCTAGCCCCTTTCATTTCTCCTATAACTGCTTTACGATCATCAATAAATGATGAATACAAGCTTAATAGTTCATCTTCTGTCAAGCTACCAGCAGCAATTTCAACCCCTGATTCTACAATTGTACTAGTTATTGTAGCTATATCTGCTGAAGTTTTTTCCCTGATGGCATCTGCTATTAAATTAGCTGCTGTATTAGAGCTAGCAAAACGATCTGCAATGGTTGCACCACCTGTTAGTATAACTTCAGTTATAAATACTCCTGGTATTTGTTCAAGCTTAATAGTCACTGTTACTGTTTCTGCTGGCATCGTGAATGTATACTTTTCACCTGCTATTTTTTCATTTGTTGTTATAAAACCATCGTTGATCTGAATCGATTTAAATTCTTTGCCTGACTCAATTTCTGAGATATTTACAGTTACTATTTCTCCTTCTGATGCTAATGTTTTGTTAACAGTTACATTGGCTGATCCATTCTGAACATCATTTATATTAATTTCATAAACTTTTGTCCAGCTTCCTTTTTGCTCACCTATATAAATACCTGCTCCTTGATTTTCATATATATTCCGAAAAACATTATTCTCTGGATCTCCAAACTCTCCAGTTAAAAGGCTTTTTCCTAAAGTTACATTTTCACCGATAATTATTTTTGTTAGCTGGTTTTCTCGAAAAACATAGTTATCAATCTCTACATCATTTGCTATTTTAAGCTCTTCTAACTGATTATAATAAAAAGCACTTTGTCCAACTTTAGCTAAGCTTTCAGGAATATCTAGACTTTTTAAATTATTATGATGAAAAGCCTGATCTCTAACCTCTGTAATTTTGGTTGAAAATTCTAGACTACTAATTTGATTTTCTGGAAATGCTGCAGATTCAATTATTGTGACATTATTAAAGTCCTCAGCTGATATAGAAACAATATTATTTCCTCTAAATGCCCTTTCCCCAATTATTGTTATATGATCAGGCATAGCTATATTTGTAATTTTATTATTATAAAATATTCCAGCAGGTAAAGTTGTAATAGAAACAGGAAGCTTTGGAAGCTCTGTAAATTCATTATCTAAAAAAACATTAATACCCATTTCTGTAATTGTATCTGGAATTGTAATAGAGTTTAGCTTATTGTAACTTAACGCCCCTTCATCTATAATCTTTAAACCTTCTGGAATTTCAAAACTCTCTAATTGATTTTGATAAAAAGCTCTGCGTTCAAAAGTTTTAGGCGTCCCCTCAAATACGACTTCTATAAGATTATTTCTGCGAAAACTCTCTTCTTCAATGATTTTAATGTTTTCTGGTATAATTAATTTTGTCAATTCATTATTTCTAAAGGCTTCTAAACCTATACTTTCCATTTCTCTAGAAAGTTTTAATGATTTAATCTCATTTAATCTAAATGACTGATAACCTATGCTTTTAATACTATCAGGTAGAATAAGAATTTTTATTTGATTATCTCTGAACGCTCTGTCTCCAATTATTTCTATACCATAGGGAATAGAGACTCCAGTAAGTTGTTTATTCATAAAAGCTTCATTTCCTATTTCAACCACCTTAATTCCATCAATAGTTGCAGGAATGACTACATCTAACCCACCTTCTGGATTATAATCTATTATTGTTCCAGTGGAACTATCAAATGTAAAGTACTCTTCTGAAATAATTATGATCTGTTCCATATTAATGATGAAAGTTGTAGAATCTGAATCTATAGTTATGACTCCTTTATCTGCTAATTTATAATCTTCAGCAGTTACTGATAATGAATACTGGCCCTCTTCTACTGAATTAAATTTTGCTAACCCATTAACATCTGTTATAGCTGTTTTATCCCCTAAACTAACTTCTGCTCCTGCAATGCTTTCTTCAGTGTGAGAGTCTATAACTGTTATATTAACCTCGTAATCATTAACTAGAATTAAATCTGATGAATTAGAAGAAGATGATGAATCACAGGATGTTAGTATTAAAAGAATTGTTAAAGACAGCACGATAGTGAAAAGAACCTTTATACTTTTTGAAATCATTTGGAACCCCTCCCCCGGTTATACTTTTAAAATATATTATTAAGCATAACATTGATGCCAGGGAATTAATATTACCCGTTCGGGTAATATTTAATATAAATTAATGGAATTCCATAGCTTAAAACAAAAAAGACCAGATTGAGTTATTCTTTACTTAATCTGACCTTTTTAAGGTTTTAAATATTTAATTTAGATTTAGTTGATAAATATATACTATCAGGCTATTTTATCTGATGGAGTTTTGAAACCAGAGATACTTTATTGGATACATCGCATTTATTATAAATGTTCTGGAGGTGTTTTTTAACTGTGTTCTTTGAAATAAAGAGACGATTGCTAATCTCCTTATTTGTCAAACCGGATTTTACTAATCGTGCTATTTCTATTTCTCTTGGGGTTAGTTCTAAGTTTTCAATTCGTTCTTTTTGTAGTTCTTTAAATGTTATGTTCCTGGTCATATTTTGATTATACTCTTTTAATAAATATATATGATTACCTATACAGGTTGAGATTCTATTTAAAAATAATAAGTCAATTGTTTTAAAGTCTCTGCTTTTTTTGCTTCTAATTAATGTAAGGGTAGCTAGAAGTTGATTGTTATGATGAATATCTATTCCACAGAGATAAAAATAACTATTGGGTAATAAAAAATCATTGAAAAACTCTGTTTTGCGCCACTCACGATAATCCATGATAAGACTACTTTTTGAGGCTTTCTTTTCATTAAAAAATCTTTTTTTGATTGTATCTTTTTTATAATAAAAATCATTATAATCATCTACTGTTTTATCTGGAATATCTATTTTCTTGAAATCTACAACTTTATCATTATCATAGGACATA
The DNA here is from genome assembly GCF_015666175.1 of Halonatronomonas betaini. Classification (NCBI taxonomy): domain Bacteria; kingdom Bacillati; phylum Bacillota; class Clostridia; order Halanaerobiales; family Halarsenatibacteraceae; genus Halonatronomonas; species Halonatronomonas betaini. Next base: position 82,662 of record NZ_JADPIE010000002.1, read on the forward strand.
AAATGAGCAACATCATATGGAATATAGCCTCTAATTTCATTTAAGATAGTATAGCCATATTCATCAAGGGTAGTTATGTAAGTTGTTTTAGTTAAAAATTCTACAACATACTGCCACATGTTGGCTCTTAATTTTGATTCAGTCATTATAAAATACACCTCAAAAAAGCAGATATTTATTTAACAAATATGTTTTAATACTATTATTATATATTATTCGACTATTTTAAACAAATTAGATATATTAAATGTATATATAAAAAGCCTGCCTGGAAAGGGTTCTTAGCACTAAAATATCCAGGCAGACTGTTGTTTATATTTAAATTTAAGGGAATATTATATTAGCTTAAAGGGCAAGTTTAATAAGATTATATTAGTTTAGGTTGACAACGACTCGGCCCTTTGAGTCGCCGGCAAGCATTTTATCTATATAATCGCTAAGTTCGTCTAAGGTGATTTCTGTGCTTATTTCATCCAGGTGATCAGGTTTCCAGTCGCTGGCAAGCTTATGCCAGATATCTTCTCTAAGTTCTCTATTGACCTGGACTGAATCTATTCCTAATAGGCTGACTCCTCTCAGGATAAATGGATAGACATTTATTGGCAGGTCAGCTGATGCTACATTGCCGCAGCAGGTGATTGCTCCTGAGTATTTAGTTGATTTGATGGCTGTGGCAAGCATATTGCCGCCAACTGTATCGATAACGCCATCCCACTTTTCTTTAAGGAGCATCCGGCCGGAATCATCGTTAACTTCAGATCTGCTAATCACTTCTTTTACGCCAAGGTTCTGAAAGTATTCCTTTGCATCTGTCTTACCTGTAGCTGCTGTGACATTGTAATCTTCTCTGGCCAGAAAGCTGCAGGCAAAACTGCCAACTCCGCCTGAAGGTCCGGTAACCAAGATGTTTTTACCTGGAATGCCTGCTGATAGAAGTTTATGGACAGAGAGTGCTCCGGTAAATCCTGCTGTTCCATAGATCATGCTCTCTTTCAAGGTTAAGTTTTCCGGGAGTTTTACAGCCCAGTCTGATGGGATTCTGATATATTCGCCAAATCCTCCGGCTGTATTCATGCCGAGGTCATAGCCTGTTACTATTACTTTATCTCCCTTCTGGAAATTATTGCTCTTATCTTCAACAACTTCACCGGCGGCATCAATCCCTGGAGTATGGGGATATTCCTTTGTTACCCCTTTATTGCCGATTGCTGACAGGGCATCTTTATAGTTCAGAGATGAATATTTAACTCTGATAAGCAGGTCGCCTTCAGGGAGTTCATTAATCTCTTTTTCGATAATATTTCTTTTATAGTCATTGTCGACTTCTTTTATTTCTAAAGCTTTAAATTTTTTATTATCCAATATTAATGCACCTCCACTTTTGTATTTTACATCTATATTAATTTAAACATAGAATAATTTTCATTGCAACTGAGTCTTGTTAAGCTTTAATTTTTATGATAAAATAATTAAACAGATGTTCGATTGAGGTTTTATTATTCTCTGGAGGGGTTAGTTATGAAACCTAGAACTATTAATATGGTTGGTACTGTTGATCATATGGATAAGGCTTTATCGACTAATGAGGAATGGGCTCAGGGAAATGAATTTTATTTTAAATGTAAAGATCACAAGGAGTATTTTGATAGGTTGGTTGCTGAAACTGAGACTGCTCCTGGCTCCAGGGATCGGCTCTCTCTCTTTTATTTACTGGCCTCTCTTAAAAAGTTCAGGCAGGCACCTGGTAAGTTTCTTTTCTTTAATGAACTCCGGCCTAATCCCCAGGCTTTCAGGGAGTTACTATCTCCCGGGGAGCAGGCTTTAGTCCAGCTGGCTTTTTATTTTTATACTGGCAGAGATCTTTTTGATATTGGTATCCTGGATATCTTTAATAATCTTGAGGGTGAAAATGTTCTGGTTGCAGTTGATGCTATTAAGATGCGGTTTGAGATTGATGCTGAACTCTGGTGATTGATTAAATAATTCTTAACTGCTAAGGGATGTTTGGTTTGTAAATGCCTGAGTAATTATATATAATTTAATTAAATAAGGAGGCCTATAAAATGGAAAGAATCATACCAATCTTTGGTCTGTTCGTATTCCTGGGTATAGCCTTTCTTTTATCTGAAAATAGAAGCGAAGTTAATATCAAGACTGTGATTGGAGGCATTCTGCTCCAGCTTGTTTTTGGTTTTCTGATTCTGATTGTTCCTCAGGGCAGGTTCTTATTTGAAATTCTAACTGAATTCGTTGCTACAATCCTGGATTTTGCTGCTGATGGTGCTGTATTTGTATTCGGTGAAGAACTTGTTCATGGTGTTGGTGGTGCTTTAGACGGTTATTTTGAGGAAGCCCCGTTTGCCTTTTATGTCCTCCCGACTATTATTTATTTCTCAGCTTTGATGTCACTTTTCTATTATCTTGGAATTATTCAAAAAGTAGTTAAGGTTATGGCATCTGTCATGAAAAAGGCTATGGATTTAAGTGGAGCCGAATCTCTGGCTGCAGCTGCTAATGTTTTTATTGGCCAGACTGAAGCTCCTCTGGTAATTAAAAAGTATTTACCGCAAATGACCCGCTCCGAGGTTATGGCTCTGATGACCGGTGGTATGGCTACAGTGGCCGGTGGTGTATTTGCTGCTTTTGTTGGTATGGGAATCGACCCTGGATATCTGCTGGCAGCCAGTATAATGTCGGCACCTGCATCTCTGGTTATGGCCAAAATTATGATTCCTGAAATTGAAGAATCTACAACTGCAGGGACAGTAAAAGTTAATATAGAGCTTGAGCATGATAATGTTTTAGGTGTAGTTGCTGATGGTGCAAGTGAAGGATTAAAGCTGGCTTTAAATGTAGCTGCTATGTTGATTGCCTTTATGGCTATAATTGCTCTGATCAATCATGGGCTAGGATTTTTCGGTACCAGTCTTGAGGGAATTCTTGGCCTGCTCTTCTCGCCATTTGCTTATTTAATGGGAGTACCGATGGAAGAGGCAAGGGAAATTGGAAGTCTTTTAGGCCAGAAGATGGCTATAAATGAGTTTGTAGCCTATGCCAGCCTGACTGAGTTGATTGCTGAAGAGGCTATATCTCAACGTTCACAGGCGATAGCTACTTTTGCTCTCTGTGGATTTGCTAATTTCGGCTCGATTGCTATTCAGATTGGTGGTATTGGTCCACTGGACCCTGATCGTAAGGGTATGATCGCTTCTTTAGGTGTTAGGGCTCTTATTGCTGGTACTTTAGCCACTTATACAACTGCAACTATTGCAGGTCTATTTATCGGTTAGATCTCTGGGTTAATTAAATATATAAGTTAACCGCCCTGGATATAAGTTTCTGCCAGGGCGGTTTTATTATTAGTTTATATTAGAGACGATCAATAAATATAAGGGATAAACCGATATGGGACCTGTTCTTTATATTCTAAATAATCCTGGCCGTATTTTTCATGGAGCCAGGGTTCTTCTGCAAAGACCAGGAGAATTAGAAGTATCATGTGAATTAATGTTAGAATTATCATTAAGACTGAATAGGTAAATAAAACTGCGCCTAGAAAGTGAATTATTATTCCTGTTGACTGGGGATTTCGACAGTATTTATATGGGCCAGTAGAACAGAACTCTCCTTTTACTCCATAACTCTCTTTTATATTAAGTTCTATAATAGCCCAGATAGAAAAGCAGAACCCGATTATGAACAAAATTAAACCTACCCAGTTAATAATACTAAATTCAATAAGGGGTATTGCAGTAAGTATTGCAAATACTACGGTTGCTATATAAAAAACATGCCAGATTGTTAACTCTATAATACCAAATAAACTTGCTTCAGTTATAGGCCAGAGGTTGATTTTTTGATTCTTTAAATCGATGATTATGCCTATAATTAATATAATACCGGATATTAGAGCAATATAAAAACTGATCTGGCTGATATTCATTTTAATCCCCCTGTATAATTTTCATATTTATGCTAAGCTTATCTCATCATCTCTATAAATTTTTCTGCCAGTTCTGGATCAAATTGAGTTCCGGCACAGTTTTCTATTTCTGCCAGGGCTTCTTCTTTGCTAATTGGATCGCTGTAACTTCTTTTATTTGTCATGACATCATAGGCGTCTATTATTGTTATTATCCTTGATAGATAGGGAATTGCTTTTTTTGACAGGCCCTGGGGATAGCCATCACCATCCCAGCGCTCATGATGGAATAATATGTCTTCAGCTATTATAGATAGTTCTGCAATTGAAGATGTTATTTTATAACCCTTTTCTGAATGCTGCTTTATTATTTCCCATTCCTTTTGATTAAGACTACCTGGTTTTGTCAGGATATCTTCTGAAATCGTTGCCTTGCCAATATCATGCATGGTAGCCAGCAATGACAATCTATTTACTTCTGAACTATTTAAATTTAGTTTTTCTGCAAACTTAAGGGCTAATTTTGTCATTCTGGTTGCATGTTCTTTTGTCTCGTCGCTTTTTGTACTTAAAGTATTTAATAAGGCCTGAACAATATTACTTTTACTGCTTTTTCTCTCTGAAAGTTTATTTTGATACATATTATCATCTGCTGTTTTTAAAGTTTCATTTATATCCTGATTGATTTCTTCTTTAGTTGCTGCCCCTAGCGCAAAGGATATTGGGATTTTTTCTCTTTGATTAAACTCCCTGACTTTATCTTTAATCCTCCTCATGATATCTGCGGCAGTTTTGGTATCTGTTTCAGGTAATAAGACTGCGAATTCATCTCCGCCATGCCTGGATATTATATCTTCATCTCTTAAAACTTCATTTAAGATATCTGCTGTTTTTATTAAGGCCTCATCGCCTTTATCATGGCCATAACTATCATTGATAAGTTTTAGGCCATTTAAGTCAGCTATTATAATGCTTACTGGCAGGTTCCTTTCGGTATCCAGTCTATTCATCTCTTCTTCAAAAAATCTTCTATTGTATAGTCCCGTTAAGCTATCGTGGAATGATTTATATTCCAGCTCTTTTTGATAATACAATGTTTCCAGGGCTGCTCTGGTGTGAGATACAAGTATTTCTGCAAGTTCCAGATCCTGCTGGTTAAAGGCTGCTTTTTCATTGGATGCTGCCTGGAAGACCCCTATATTTTCTATTGGTATAGCTATACCTGACTTATAAGTACTTTTTACTGGTCTGGCATCAGGGTCTATATTTATATCTTTATTTAAATAACTTTTATTATTTTTATATGCTTTGCCAAGTTTTCCGTGGTCTAATGGTAATGATTTGATATCCAGATCACCAGAAGTTGCTTTTATTATAAACTCATTATCTTTAACCAGTGCAATACCACATAAATCAAAGTCCAGGATTTCCCTGGCTGCTTCAATAGTTTTTTTGCAAATAGCATCTTCGCTATTTAGTTTCTGGAACTCAATAGCTATTTTATTTAGTTCTTTGATCGTTCTCTCATTTTCTTTCTGCTTTGAAATATCAATGTTAATCCCTAGAACTTTTAATGGTCTGCCATCATCTGTGCGTGAAATTAATTTGCCCTGACCTAATACCCAGACCCAGTGACCGTCTTTATGTTTTACTCTTTTTTCACAGCTATAGAAGTCTAATTCTCCATTTAGATGTTTTTGAAAAACTTTCTCTGACTTTTTAGCATCTTCTGGATGAACAAGAGAATCCCAGGTTTTAATTGTGGTAGGCTTAAGCTCTTCTAATGTATAGCCAAACATTCCTGCCCATTTTTCATTATAGTTAGTTTCTCCTGTCTGGATATTATATTCCCAGATACCGACTTCGGTACCCTCAATTATTAAATCTAATTTTTCTTTCTGTTTCTTAATTTCTAATTCTTTACTTTTATGCTCGGTAATATCATAAAATAAGGTTGTGAAATAGCCTTTCTTTTGACTGAAAGCATTGACAGCATACCATCTACTCAGTGGTTTAGAGTATTCTTCGAAATTTTTATCAGTTTGTGTTTGAGCAACATCTCCATATTTTTCAATCCAGTCTTGATGGCTAAGATTTTCTAGAACTTCAGTTGCTCTTTTCCCGATTATATCAGCCTCATTTAATCCGGTCATTTCTTCAAAGGCTTTATTCACTTCAAGAAAAATATAGTCTATTGGGTTATCTTTTTCATCAAGTATAATTTTATGTCGGGCAAAGGCTGCAGGCATATTATCGATGAGCTTATTGAATTTCTTTTCTCCTTTTGTCTTAAAATAACTAATAAAATATGTCAAACCAGCAACTAATATATACGTGAAGAAGTAGCCTATTATAGAAACATCTGGACTTTCAATTAGTGATAATGTGGCTGCTACTAATAAGGCCAGAGGAAGATTAAGGTAGAGTTTTAATTTATTTTTACTAAAGAATAGGTTAGCCACAGCAATTACTACTATTAAACTTAAAGCAAGATCGAGCTGATAGTTGGAAATATAATTTAAATAGACTAACTGCAGGATAGCCAGATAAACAACAACCATTGTTATTTTTTCTATCTTAAGTTGTACCTGATTGCTAAAAAATGATATCAGAAATACTATTAAGAACATGGAAGCCCCTATAAGCCTGTGAATTAAGGGCATTGGATCAGTTATACCAGCAAAATAATAATAGAAAACTGGAAAGATGAAATAGAGTGCTGGTATTAGTATTAAGATAATCCTATAATTATTGATTTCTTCGAGGTTGTTAAGTATTTTTTTCAATGAAGACTCTCCTCATATAATATGGTTAATGATATTATATAATATTCATGAAATTTAAACAAACATGTACAGATTAAAACCCCAGGCGATTATACCTGGGGATTGATGATTAATTATTTTTTTGGAAAGGTCTAAGAAAGTCTAACCAGGGTTGGTTAGAGGTTGGTTAGATTAAGAAGCTGTAAAGATCATAGACTAATGCTGCCTGGTACAGCCAGTAAAACCACAATAGGGCAGTGCCTATGCCAATGTATAGAGAATGGTCTCTGTCATAATCAAGTAAATATATGAAGCCTAGACTTACTACTGTAACAACTCCAATTATTAATGGTATCTGACTGGCCGGTGGCTGATTTAAAAAGAAAAGATATTGCATATCGCCCTGTATAATTAAATTGAATGCTATGATACCTGTGATTATACCAGCAAAAGCGATAAGTGAATTGTCATTTGCCAGGTCTTTGAAACCAGACGATTTTTTTCTTAATAGATAGATAATCAGCATAACTACTAAAACTGGAATGAGTATATTTAACATTCCCATGGTAAAGCCAACGATAGGATAGAAAAAATAAATTGCCAGACTAGACATTATTTCCATTAGCGACTCAATAGTGTTAAGGCCTAAAAGTTCAGCTATGTTGTTATCTTCTGGTTCAATGGTATTTGAGTAGTATACATTAGCCCCTGTTGAGGCAGGTTCTGTCCAGAATAAATGTTTATTATTTTCATAATCAATTATTTTTGAATTGCTGCTATAGTTAAAAGCTGGAAATATTCTTTGAGTACCAGTAATTTCATCATCAGATAATTTATTTGTGAAAAGTCCAGCCCTCGCCTGTACTCCTAATGGCCTGGAGTTAATTAACTTCTTTTCTTCATCTATAAAAATTGATGGATTAAACCCCTGAATAGATGAATGCTCTTGAAAACTATCATCGTTTAAGTAGCCTGTATGGATAAATTGGCTTTCTGTCTCTGAATCAAATTTAACCCAGGAGATCCATAGTTGGTCATTATAAACTGCTGTATCTATATTAGCATTATTGCCAAAGGCCTCTCCAGGCTCTGCTAACTTATTCAATTCTTCTGTTTCAATATCTAATTGACCTATATTTAAGACATAACGATTGTACCTATCCTGTTGACCTGAAACAAACATGGTATCAGGATTTCTTTGGTGCCAGGCTAAAAATATTTCATTATCGATTGTATTTAGTTTTGGGAAGAAGGCACCGTTTTCAAAAGAATAAGTATTACTAAAGATCTCCTCACCATTTATATCATCAAAGGCTTTAGTTGTTAATACATTTTCACCTAATTCCTGATCTCTTTCAATATAGGCCAGTACAAGCATATCATCAGTTTCTACAGCTGTTAAACTGCCTGGAAATTCAATGTTTTCTCTAAAAGTTATTGGATTTTCCAGGTCATTTAAATTCTTTGCCTTAAGATTTTGATTGCTGGAGCTGGTTCCAGCGAAATAAAGGAGATAATCTTCACCTAAATATGATATAGCTTCAGGTGACCCGAGTTGGTCTGCCCTGACTATCTCGTTTGTCTCCTGAATTTCTCCACTATTATTAAATACTGTTTGCTTAATAGTTCGCTGATCATTTTCGTCTTCAATTGTAAAAAGGTTATTTACTTCTTCGGTGAATAAAGTATCATAGTTTGAGGTTGAGATATTATTTGCAATATCGACTGGTTGTGACCACTCTTCTAGCCTTAAGTGGTTAACTTCTCCTGGATTGTTCTGATAAAAGTTCCAGTATAATAATGATGAAACTATTAGTATTACAAATGATCCTATAAAAAATAATATTACAGGTTTGAATTTCTTCAAATCAATTCCTCCAGTTAATAGTATATATTATTAGTGCCCACTACTTATTTCAATATATATCTGCTTACTCCTTCTATTTAATGGAGCTCTTTTTATTTTAGTTGGCAAACAGCAGGAAACTCGCCCTGAATATAGCTCCATTTAGGTGCGAGTTTTTTTATTTTATAGATAACCTTTAAATTTCTTCAGTACATTCAGGACAGCCGATTAGCTTACTTTTATCCCAGGTCCAGTAAGTTCCTATTTCCATTGGATAACCCCAGCAACCACAATTGCAATCATGTTTATCTATAGCAGATGTTTTTTAATACTAATTTTATAAAACATTTAGTTCTTCCCCTCTATAATATATTAAAAAAATTTATTGATAAGTTATTATTTCCTTTTCATCATTAAATATTCATCTACTCCATCGATTGCAAAATCTGGAATCAGGCCCACCTCTTTATAATTTAAGTTTTCATAAAATTTCTTAGCTCTTTTATTGAAATCGGCTACCAGAAGAAAGACTTTGTCATAATCTGCTGTGATTACGTCTTCGAAATAATTCATAAGTTTCTGGCCTATTCCCTGGCACTGATAATCACTGGCTACAACGATTAAATGTAAATAAGGATATTTTCCAAAGGTTCCATGTAGTTCTACCCAGATGAAACCTGTAGTCTGGTTTTCTTTATTTAGAGCTACAAATATTTCCTGACTATCGATTGCCCTGGCCAGAAATTTTGCTGGATCTTTTTGAGAGAAATAGAGTTGGCCCAGTTTTGAATTCATGAGTATGTTATAGCAGGCCTCTAGATTTTCTCGGCTGGCTGTTTCAATTTTTATCTGCAATGGTTTCACTTCCTTATAATTATTTAAAGATTACTTATCAGCTTAAATAAAGTTGATTTAAAATATTTATTCAGTTTTTTAATATCATTTATTTATATTATAAATCTAAAATTTAAATTGTCAAGTTTTGATTAATAATTTTATTTATCTCTATATAGCCTTACTGTTCAATTGCTTTTTATGTAATACAGATGTTATAATATAGTTGAGGTGATTGATTATGAAAACTATAAAATTAAGAAAAGTTGGGAATAGCTATGGCTTTACAATTCCTAAGGAGATTAAAGAAAAATATAATCTTAAAGAAGGTGAAGAGCTTCATATCATTGAAACTGAGGATGGCTTTAAGTTGACCCCATTTGACCCTGAGTTTGAAGAATGGGCCGAGGCTTATGATAAAACAAATCAAAAATATAAAAACACCCTTAAGGAATTAGCTGAATGAGCGAGATTAAATTTATACCGAAGAATATTGTTCTCTACTTTCATAAACAGCTTATAAAAGATTATGGTGGCAGTTCTGGTATCAGAGATGAAAATTTATTGGATTCTGCCCTTGAGCAACCTAAAGCTACTTATAATGGTGAATATTTACATGATTCATTAATGAAAATGGCAGCAGCTTATGGTTATCACCTCTGTAATAATCATCCTTTTGTTGATGGAAATAAAAGAATTGCTTTTGTTGCTATGGATACTTTTTTGCAAATGAACAATTTTGAAATTACTGCTTCTGAAAAGGAAGCCTATAAAATGATGATTCAGGTGTCTTCTGGGCAATTATCAAAAAAAGAATTAGTTTTATGGCTTGAAGAAAATGTAGATGAATATCTTAATACGATTAGATAAATCAAAGTGCTGGCGCTAGCCGGCACTTTTGTTAAGTCTATTTAAATTTGAGTTGTTAATTTTTAGCTGCTTCAGTCTCTTCTAATAATCTGTCATAAGCTTCAGTTTCTACTAAATCCGGGTTCTCTTCTGCATAATCTAAGGCCATCATTCCATCTCTATCCTGTATGGTTGGATCTGCACCAAAATCCAATAAGGTATTGATGATTTCAGGTGAATCATTATACCTGGCTGAGAAGATTAATGGTGTTTTATCATTTATATTTTGAGCATCTATTTCTAAACCATGATCCTTCCAATGCTGTCATTATATAAAAAAGTTATAGAGATTATAGACTAATGCAGCCTGACTTAACCAGTATAACCAAATTAAAACTGTACCTAAACCGATATATAATGAATGTCCTTTGTCATGGTTAAGAAAATATATAAAGCCCAGGCTAACTAGAGTTACAACTATAAAAATTATAGGACTCTGACTTGCAGGAGGTATATTAAAGGTAAAGAGATCATTAATATTTCCTTGTATTAATATTGCTGTTCCTGATATAGCTATAATTGCAATTATAAAAGAAACATAGGGTATATCTTGAGTTATTTCATAAAATCTAGTTGACTTTTTGCTAAATAAATATATGGCTAAAATTACAATCAATAGCGGAATGAAGGAATACCCTAACATTAAATTAATTGAAGCTATAGGATAGGTGAAATAGATTGCTAAGCTCGAAACCAGTTCTATAGAAGAGTCGATAGTGTTAAATCCCATAAACTCCATAATACCAATCTCTTCTGGTTCAATTGTATTTGAATAATAAATATCTCTTCCAGGAGAGGCTGCCTCTGTCCAGAATAAATGCTGATTATCTTCATGTTCTTTTATATTTGAATTACTACTGAAATTCAAAGCAGGAAATATTCGTTTGTTTTGTAAGCCATTATCGCCTTCAGAAAAGCGGTTCTTAAAGAGGGCTGCCTGTCCCCTTTTTTCAAGTTCACGGGAATTGATAATTACTTTTTCATCACCATCAATAAAAAATGATGGATTAATACCAGGATTGCGGGAGAACTCCTGAAAGTCCAGTTCGCTATTGAAATGTCCAGTTATGATTATATTATTATTAAGGTCACTATCAAATTGAACCCAGGATAACCATAGCTCATTATTGTATTCCCCAATTTTTATGTTGGCATTATTTCCATAGGATTGACCAAGTTCTTCTGTTGCCTCTAATTCTCCAGTTTCAATGTCTAACTGACTGAGATTAAGGAGATAGCGGTTAAATCTATCATCATCACTGGAAATGAACATTTTATCTGGATTAATTTCCTGCCAGGCTAAGAAGACTTCATTATCGATAGAGGCTAATTTGGGATAGCCTACACCCTGTTCAAAGGTATGGGTTATTGAAAAAATCTGTTCTTCATAAAACTCATCATAGCCCTTAATGGATAGGATGTTTTGCCCCAGTTCTTGATCTCTTTCACTGTAAGCTAAAATAAGCATATCATCAGTTTCTGTAATGCTTAATGAACCTGGAAAACTTATATCTTCCTGCAGAGTGATCGGTGCACTATCTGTATTCAGGTTTTGGGATTTAAGGTTTTGATCACTGGAGCTTGAACCGGCAAAATAAAAGAGATAATCTTCATCTGCAAAAGAGACTGCCTGAGGAGAGACTACCTGGCCTGCCCTGACAGGTTCAGTTTCTGCCTGGATCTCGCCATTATAATCAATATCTTTCTGTCTAATAATTCTCTGACCATCATAATTTTTAATGGTAAAAAGGCTATAACCTTCATCAGTAAATAAAATATCATAGGATCTAGTCGGTATGTTTGCTGCAATCTGAACTGGCTGTGACCAGTCTTCTAATCTCAGATGCTGAATTTCATCTGGATTATTCTGATAAAAATTAAAATAAAATAAGGATAGTACCAGCAGGATTACAAAGGAACCGATAAAAAATAGTAAAACAGGTCTTAATTTCTTCAACTTAACCCCTCCAGGTTGTTTGGTTTGGAAAACTTCTATATCTGTTAATTATCTAATTCATGATTGATCATAATCTTCCTGCAAATCTTTTTAATATTTTGGCATGGTTTGTGTTTTTCACTTACCCTTAGTCTAAAAAGTGCTGGCGATTAGCCAGCACTTTCGTTAAGTCTAATTTTTGATTGTTTACGTTAGATATTTCTGTAATTATTAATATTTAATACAGGTTAAGGTTATGTTACTTTAATATTTTTCAAAGCCTGATGTCCATAGGATTTGAATTCTATGCTGGCATTGCCGGCCTTTTGAGGGATAAGTGTTCCATTTTGATTGATTTTTATAATCTCTGGATTAAGTGATTTGAACTCTCCCTCTAAAGCTGACATTTTAAACTTGCTATCGAAGGTTACAATAGGATTAATCCTGATATTTGACGTGATAACCTCCGGGCCAGCCAGGTCAACCTGTTTGATTTTTCCGATGTCTCCGTAAAAGTAAAGGAGTGGGCAATAGACTCTGGCTGCCCAGGCTGTTTCACTGTGGATAGCTCCAGGGACCTGATAGTAAATTAAATCGAGCTTTGAATTATTTTTTAAATCTTTCAGTCGGGAGATAACCTTTTCATTAAAGGCCATAAATTTCCCCTCTTCCTCACCTGTATCGAGCCAGATTTTAGTATCAAGGTTATTATATTGATAGGAGTTAAGTTTTTTAAGGGGAGAAGTTCTGCCCCACCAGAATGATGGGGACATAACTGCAAGTTTTGAAAATAGGTCTCTATTTCTTAAACCAATATTAAAGGTCACTAAGCCCCCCATTGAAGAGCCCATCAGTGCTGTATTTTCTGGTCCCTCTTTTACCCGGTAATTTTCAGCTATATAAGGCATTAGTTCGCCAGTTAAGAATTTCTCATATTTATGGCCCCGGGCTTTTACTCTTTCATTTTTGAAATATCCGTTCCGATGAGCATATTCACTTAATCTCTCTTCGCCCATATTATCGATAGCAACAATGATTATCTCCTCTATTAAACCTTCTTTAATCATATAATCTGTAGTTTTATGGAGATCCCATGATTCTCCAGAGTAAGACTCTTCACCATGAAAGACATTCTGGCCATCATGGACATATAAGACTGGATAATATTTATTTTTTTGAGTTGAATATGAAGGCGGCAAATATATTCTTAGTTTCCGCTGATTATCCAGAACTTTAGAATAAAAATCTTCGATGATTTCTATATCTATCTTTTCTTTTGACATGAAAAAACCCCTTGCCTGCAGTTATTGTATATTTTTAAAGTAATAATTTCTCAATATCTGATAAATAGTGGCCGCAATAATTACTTTCACTTAGTTTAATCTTTTATATAGTTAAATAATGCCGCTTTCTTTAAGCTTCCCTAAAAAATAGGGCATCTGCTCTCTCCAGCCGGTCCAATCATGATCTACATCATAACCCCAGTAGTCAAACCAGGCCGGTAGATCCTTTTCAGCAAAAATTGTATCCAGGAGCCTGGTATCTCTTAAAGTATCTTCTTCCCACCTGCCCTGACCGGCACAGACTATAAGGTTGTTTTTATGATAATGGTTGAGGTACCATTCATCTTTTAGCTCTTTCAGATAGTCTACAGGAGAATTCAGATAAACTTCTGCATCCATATAACCGCCGGTAAAGAATCTTGCATCATAAATTCCACTTAAGGCTATGGCCGTATCAAAGGCATCAGGATGCTGCAGGTAAAAGTTCAGGGCATGGAAAGCGCCCATGCTGCAGCCGGTGGCGATTAATCCTCCCTGCCAGTTAGAATGATATTTAATCAGGGGCAGCAGTTCATCAATGATATATCTATCATAATTGTTGTGGATTACTGCCATATCATGGGGATGCAGGCCATGATTTAGCCAGGATTCAGAATCAACACTGCTGGCAGCATAGACTGTTATTTCTCCATTTTCAATAAATGGCCAGATAACATCAATCATGTTGAAATCTTCGTATTCATGGAAGCTGCCTCCAGATGAAGGAAAGACAAGCATTGGTTTACCAGTATGTCCATAAATTTTAAAGGGCATTTCTCTATTTAAATGTGAACTATAAAAACTTCTATATTCTATATGCATTCTACTTGTTGCTCCCCCCTAAACCTTCTCCAGTATATAGTTGACTGCTTCTTTGCCTAATTCAAGATCTTCAGTTCTTAAAATGATTCCGTAATCTCCAATTGCCGGTGCCAGGATAGGTGCTATACCCTGATGCAGAACAATATTGTCACCATATTCATCTAAAACATCTGAAAGTGAATGTCTATAGTTGATAAAATTCTTTCTGCCGATATAGAAACAGTTGTATTTTCTACTTATCTCGGCGTCAAAGAGGTTATCTTTAACTACTTTGCCATACTGTCTGTAAATATCAATATCATTGGCATAATTAAACATATCCAGAGTTAATCCTCCAGGCGGGCGAATATTTACTTCCAGGGCAACAATGCTGCCATCACTCTTTTTAAAATACTCAAAATGAAAAAATCTCTCTTTAATATCAAAAGCCTCTAGAGTTTTCAAACCTGCCTCTACTATCTCATGAGGCAGTTCCTTTGGGATATAATAAAATAAATCCAGGCCATAATTTACTGCTTCCATGATTCCACCGCTATAGATTAAAGATGATGAGAAAACAGGATTGCCTTCTGCATCTATCAGGCCATCAAAGGTATAGATATCGCCTTCTACATATTCTTCCATGATATAATCAGTATCTGATTTTTTCTCAAAAAAGTTAATCAGGTCTGATTGTTTTTTCAATTTATAGGTATCAACGGCCCCGACTCCGTTATCAGGCTTTACTATGACCGGATAATCTACTTCTGCAATGAATTCTTCAGCTTCTTCGATTTGATTAATAATTTTGCCCCGGGCTGTATTTAAACCTGCCTGATTAAAGACTTCCTTCATCTTTGATTTATATTTCATTGGTTTAATTTCATCAATTTTTAGACCTGGAACGTTAAAATCTGTTCTTAATTTTGCATCTGTTTCCAGCCAGTATTCATTATGGGATTCAATCCGGTCAATTTTGCCATACTTTGATGTGAAATACCCGCAGGCTCTAATTAGCTGTGGATAATCCTCCATCTCATCAACTCTGTAATACTCTGTCAGTGAATCTTTTAATTCTGGACTTAAACTGTCATAAGTTGAATCACCAACACCAAGAACATTAACTCCTGCTTCCTTTAATCCCTGACAGAATTTATAAAAGTTATCAGGGAAATAAGGGGATAAAAAAATATAATTCATATTATCATTCCTTTCTCTACTCGACTTCTCAGCTACTCTTGTATTGCTTGCTTATTAAAGGAAGAATAATTATTAATAAGTTATGTTATTTTATCATTTTAAATTACTGTTGTAAAATGTCTGAATTTTCATCTCTATATTTTTAATCTACCGAAAGATTTGTAGTTTATAATATAGCGAATCGATAATATAAAATAATATGACTGAAATAAGACCTGGATATTACTGAATTATGACTAATAGGCTTTAGTTAAGTGATATAATAAAGCTTAAAGGAGGCGAATTAAAATGAGTAGAAAGAGACTTGAATATAATGAGCTCCTGCAATTGAAAAAGTTTGATACTCCAACTATTTTTAATGGATGGTCAGCTATGACAGATCATGATATTACTAAAGAATGTTTAAATTTAGAAGAAACCAGGGATTTTATGCCTGAAATGGGGCCAATGGTAGGTTATGCAGTTACTGTTGTAATAGAGCCGAGCAATCCTGAACATTTTGAGAATAGTTATGAAACCTGGAGTAAATATGCTGAATTTGTGGCAAGTATTCCTTTTCCTGGGATAGTAATTATTCAGGATCTTGATAAACCAAATGTTATTGGTTCATTGTGGCACGAAATGAATTTTGAACTTCATAAAGTTTTCAGATGTGTTGGTACTATTACAGACGGAGCTATTAAAGATTTAGATGGAATGAAAAAAGTAGGTTTTAAAGCACTTGCCAGAAGGTTGTGCGTTAGTAATGCTTATGTAACTCCTATACGCTGGGATTGTGAAGTTGAAGTTTTCGGTTGTTCTATTAAACCAGGACAATTAATTCATGCAGATAAACATGGATTTTTAGCTATTCCTGAAGAAGATGAAATAAACCTGCTTGAAGCTGTTGAGTTTATGAATGAAATACGATGTAATTCAGATGAGAACTTGCTTAAAGCCGTTAAAGATGTCAAAGGTAAAAACAATGATGAGATTCTGGCTGCTATTGATAAAGCAAATGCTTATACTTCTAAAGCAATAAGAGATAAGTATGGTAGATAATAAGATATTAATAGACACTATTGATATAAAAGCTTAAGAATAAGTTTACTCTTTTAGGATTAAAAATTATTATTTTCACAAAAATTTTAATAGTTAAACTTTAATTATTTAGTTGATAATAGATATATTTGATGTTACACTGTGTCCAAGATAAATAATTATTTCACAATTAATCTGGGAGGGGTACTATGTCTAATAAATTAACTACTAAATCTACACAAGTTAAATCTTTTGCAATGAAGCAGGTTGGTGAAGTTGGATGGATTGAAAAAGAAGTTGAAACATGTGGAGATTATGATGCTCTTCTAAAGCCGATTGCTGTATCACCATGTACATCGGATATTCATACTGTATATTCTGGAGCCATTGGAGAAAGACGAAATCTGGTACTTGGTCATGAAGCCATTGGTGAAATTATTGAAGTTGGTAAAAAAGTTGAAGACTTTAAGCCAGGAGATAAAGTTATAGTTCCAGCTATTACACCGGATTGGAATAGCCTGGATATTCAGGATAAAAGTCATCAGCATGCAGGGGGTATGCTTTCAGGATTTAGGTTTGCTAATTTAAAAAATGGCGTTTTTAGTGAATGCTTTCACGTTAATCATGCTGATTTAAACTTAGCCCACCTTCATAAAGAAATTTCTACTGAATCTGCTTTAATGTTAACTGATATGGTGACAACTGGACTTCATGGTTCTGAGCTTGCTAAAATAGGTTTAGGAGATACTGTAGCGGTTATTGGAATAGGTCCAGTTGGATTAATGGCCGTTGCCGGAGCAAAATTAAGAGGTGCTTCAAGAATATTTGGGGTTGGTAGCAGAGAAATATGTGTAAATCTTGCTAAAGAGTATGGAATGACAGATCATATTAATTATAAAAATGGTGATATTGGGGATCAAATTATGGCTGCCACTAAGGAAAAAGGTGTGGATGCTACAATAGTGGCAGGAGGCCATAGTGATATTTTAAAAAATGCTGTGAAAATAACAAAACCTACTGGAACAATAGCAAACCTGGTTTATTTTGATGATGATGATGAGATTCCACTTCCACGACTAGACTGGGGAAATGGAATGGCACACAAGGATATAAGAGGTGGATTATGTCCAGGTGGCAGAATCAGAATGGAAAAGCTAAGTGATCTTGTATTATATAATAGATTGGACCCTGGTAAATTAATTACTCATAGATTTTATGGATTTAATGAAATTGAAACTGCATTTAAATTAATGAAAGATAAACCTAGAGATCTTGTAAAACCTATAGTTATGTTAAATTAAAAATTTTAAATTTGTATTATTAAGATTTACTTTTTATTAAGACTATACATGCAAAAGCCAGGGATATAAAATCTATCCCTGGCTAATTTTATTGATCAGAGCTTAATATCTCTGGTTTTTTTAGTTTAAATTTGTTGAAATTTATTGATATCTTCCGAGGACCAGGTTTTCTCGTCCCAGTCTCTTGACTCAAGTTGTTTTAAAGTGGTTTTAACTTCTTCATAATAGGCTCCATTGATATGAAGGCTATCAACTATATGACAGTAGCTGCCTATCGGAATGGCCAGTTTATCTGCCACATATTGCTGAATAGTAAAAAATCCTAGCATATTAGAAAAATTAGCTTTAAATAAGTCGTTACTGCACATATAAAGGTTCATATTTAGCTTATCATCTACTATTCTAAACCAGAGCCTGATTAGGTCTGGCGAAAGCTTATTCCTGCCAGGATCAATCTTTGGATTCCAGAGAGTGGCCTGGGCTTTTTTGGAATAACCTGCCCTTTTAAGTTCTTCGATTACATATTCAATCTGGTTGACCCCTTCTTTTGTGCCATCAGGGCTATTACTTTCAGCTGATTTCTCTCCATAGCTATCCTGATAACTAATTAAGCGATTAGTATAGCTGTCTTCTACAGGGTCAGACTGATTAGTTTTCATGAGACCATCTTTAATACCATTTACATAATCCAGGAGGTCTCCTATTCCCATTGGAAATCCAGCCCGATGATATTTAGGTTCTCTTTCAGGTTCTTTAACGACCAGCATGGCAGTAATATCTTTAGATGGTGGGTCTGTTTCATCTTCATAGTCAGTTCTAATTTCAACGCCAGATTCCCAACAAATTTTCAAGGCTTTTTCCCAGACTTCAGGAAAAGTCTGGCCTTCAATTAATTTATATTCCATTGGTTAGCCTCCCTGGTTAATTAGATTTGATAAATTGCCTTTACTTATTATATTGAAGATATATTGAAATTATCCTTTATAAAAATTCAATAAACTCTAATAGGCTTTATCTATAGCATTTTAATTGATTTTCAATCTAATTACATTCCAGGAAAGGTTAGATATATTTGAAATAACTCTGTTATTATTAACCCTTGCATCTCCATTATTATGAGGGCTAACATTATTGGGGTTATCTGATGTATTTTGAGCTTTGATATTATCGTGCTCCAATACTAAATGTTCGATTAAATACAGTTTTTCATAGCCATTAATCTGGCAATTTAATTCCAGGGATTGATCTCTGGATCTATTTACAGCAAAGATAGTTAACTCATCTTTTGAACTGTTTTCTACTGCAACTGCCTCCAGACATGATACATCTCCAAAACTTTTAGTATTGTATTCAGGTGATGAAATTCTTGTCTGCAAAACCTCTCCTCTTCCAAATTTAGAAGCATGTAAGAAAGGATAATAAATGGTCTGCTTCCAGGCATCTCCTAGAGGTTCTGTCATCACTGGTGCTATAACATTTACAAGTTGAGCCAGGCAGGCAATTTTGACTCTATCAGCATGTTTTAATAATGTAATTAACATTAGGCCGACAACCAGGGCATCTTCAAAGGTATAAATATCTTCAAGTAATGGAGGTGCTATCTGCCATGGTTCTATCTCTTCATCAGATTCTTTAGAATGATACCAGACATTCCATTCGTCAAAGGAAAGATATATTTCTTTATCACTACCTTTTTTCTCTTTGATAAAATCACAAATAGATACAACGGTTTCAATAAAATCATTAATTCCTTCCGTCTGGGCTAAATACTCTTCCAGATTATCAGCTTCATTTTCAAAGTATTGATGGAGGGATATATAATCAATATTTTCATAGGTATGCTCTAATACAATCTGCTCCCATTCTGGAAATGTTGGCATACCGCGACCGGAGCTGCCACAGACCACTAATTCTATTGAGGGATCGATAGCTTTCATTAATTTGGCAGTTTCATTTGCCAGCTTCCCATATTCATCGGCTGATTTATGGCCAATCTGCCAGGGGCCATCCATCTCATTTCCTAAACACCATAATTTAATATTATGGGGCTCTGGATAACCATGCTCTTTTCTTAAATCACTATAATATGTACCTCCAGGGTGATTACAATATTCGAGAAAATTTCTGGCAGCATCCATTCCTCTTGTGCCAAGATTAATTGCCATCATCGGTTTCGTATTAATTTTTTTTGTCCACTCCATAAATTCATTGGTCCCAAACTCATTAGTTTCAACAGTTTTCCAGGCCAGTTCTAATCTATTTGGCCTATCTTTAATCGGACCAACTCCATCTTCCCAGTTATAACCTGAAACAAAATTACCACCAGGATACCTTATTACTGAAACATCCATCTCCTCAATCAGCTCTAAAACATCTTCTCTAAAGCCCTTTTGATTGGATTCTGGATGTTCAGGTTCATATATACCGGTGTACACTGCCCTGCCTAAATGTTCTAAAAAACCTCCAAATAAGCGGTCATCTACTTCGGCATGCTTTAAATCTTTATCAAGTTTAAGCTTTGCTTTCTTTGACAATATGCTCACTCCTATAAATTAATATCTTTTATAAAATTATGATTTAATATCTTTGTAAGTTTATCTCTACCGACTGGTCTGGAAAATAAATAACCCTGGATGAAATCACATTTTAAGTTCTTTAAGAGATTATAATTAACTAATTCTTCAACTCCTTCAGCAACTACAGGAAGACCCATGCTATGAAACAGATTAATTAAACTGGCCATAGTCTCTTTCTGGTCGTTATCCAAGAACATTTTGCCTAAATGCCTATCAACTTTTATCTTATCAAAATTAATAAAAGATAGATATTTAAGAGAGGAATATCCATTCCCGAAATCGTCTAATGCCAGTTTAACCCCTAAATCACTTATTTTATTTAGAAACTCTATTGCCTTATCTTCGGCTTTAATTAAAATACTTTCGGTAATTTCTATTTCAAGCAGACCTGGATTTAGGTCATATTCTTTTAATAGTTCCTCTAAAAAATCAATATAGCCTGCATCATGAAGCTGTTTAACCGAAAAGTTAATTGAGATTTTAATGGGATTTATACTTTCCTGATTTAGTTCCGCTAATTCTTTTATAGTTTCTTCAGTAACCCACCTGCCAATTTCATTTATTAAGCCACTACTTTCAGCAACTGGAATAAACTTTCCAGGTGAGATGTTATAATTTTTTAATCTTAATAAAGCTTCGAAATATTCTGCTCTTCCTGTTCTTAGATTTACCTGGGGCTGATAAACTAGCTTAAAACCATCATTTTCTAATGCTTCTCTTAAAATTTCTTTAATCTTTTTATTAGTTTCTAATCTATTTCTCATCTTTTCTTGATAATAGAGGTGGTTTTTATCTATTGATTCTTTGGCCTGATACATGGCTGTATCTGCCATAGTGACTAATTGATATGAGTCTTCAGAATTCATTGGATAACGGGATATTCCTATGCTGAGGTCTATATACACTTTATTTTCATTAATGATAAATGATTCAGATATTAGCTCATAAAGCTGCTGAATTAAGGCCTCTATTTTTGATTTTTCTGCTGTATTTTTTACTAATATCAAAAATTCATCTCCACCATATCTGGCCAGAAATCTATTTTCATTGCAGATTTGAGATAATGTTTTGCTAAATTCTTTTAATAAAAGATCGCCATTAACATGTCCCAGGGTGTCATTGATTTCTTTGAAATTGTTTATATCCAGAAAGATAAGGGCAGCCTCTTTATTGGATTTTTCCTCCAGGAATGAATTTAATTCTTTCATGAATTTACGCCAGTTAGCTAAATCAGTTAGCGGATCATGGTTGGCCTGATATTCAAGGTTTTGATTTAAATATGTAATTTCTTCATTATTAGCTTCTAGTTGCTGGTAGGCTGCGGCCAGCTCGTCAGTCATATAGTTAAAATTAGTTGCTAACTTACCAAGTTCATCATCTTTGGTTCCTTTAATTTTAGCTGAAAAGTCGCCATCAGCTAGCATTCTAGTTGTATTAATTAAATTATTAATTGGTTTTAAGAGATATTTTTTGTTAATGAGAAATACTGAAACAATCAATAAAATCGAAACCACTATGGAGCTTATTAAAATTATATTCTCAAGTCTATTCTGAATTGCAAATACCTCATTTATGCTGCTTTCAACGAAAACAACCCCTTCAGGATTACTAAGTCTATTATAAAATGCTATTTTTTCATCTCCATTAAACCCTTGATATTCTATGTAACCCGATTGGTTATTAATGATTTCAGTGTAATCTAAAATCTCATTAATGTTTCGCTGATTTAAAATTAACTCCTGGTTATCATGGGCAATAAACTTGCCGGAGGCATCAGTGATGAAAGCATTGGTACCATACATTCTGCCCTTATCGGCAACCTGCTGGCTTAAGTCTTCTAGTACTATATCTCCACCCAATACTCCAAGCAATTGATTGTTTTCATCTCTTACAGGTATTGCAGTAGTTATCATAAGATAATTTTCATTGGCATCATAATATGAGTCTGTCCAGGTGATAGAATCTCTATTTACGGCAGATTGGTACCAGTCTCTTTCTCCTGGAATATATCCTGCTGGCATTTCTATCTCAGGATAGATTATCATTTCTCCATCAGGTCTGCCTAAATAAAGGTATTTAAAATTCTGATATTCCTGATTAATAGCTGAAAGAACAGGTAAAACTTCTTCTCTTTCGCCTGTATGCAATTCAGGTAGTTGCCTGGTCAATGCAAGAATTCTCTCTTTATTACGAATAAAATCATTGATTGAATATTCCAGTGAATCAGCTATTTCAGTATTTCTACTTTCGATCTGATTGTTAACTTGCTCAGAAACATAATTTCTAATTACAATTGAAAGAACTGCGATAAAAATGATTAAAAGGAAAATAATACTCCAATTAATTTTTAATAATAGACTATTATACCATTTAACTTCATTGTTTTTAGCCATATTTAGCTGCCCCTTAATGAGATTAAATTTTTTCAGTATTTATTCCTTATTAAATAGTTCAAGATAGTAGATTAATTACCTGCAATGATTACAAGAAAACTTTATAGATATAATCCTTTTTTTATATGGTTTTTTAAAAAAACAGCCAGGGATGCTGGCTGCTTAAAATTTAAGATATTCAACTATTTTTGCAATGGACTTCAGTAATTTAATATGATAAGTATATCATACTGAATTGGCTTCAACAAATAGATGTTGATTGTTATCATATAATTTTTTATGAAATTTATATAGTTGATTATACTTTTTAGCTGATTTTTTATCAGGTTCCAGGACTATTCTTTTTTTATGGTTGAATTCTATTGAGTTATAGTCATCATAGATACCCAGTGCTATAGCTCCTATCATGGCAGCTCCTAATGCTACCGCCTCTTCATTTTCATGAACTATTACTCTGGCATTAAATATATCGGCAAGCAACTGCATCCAGGGCTTTGACTGCGTAGCTCCCCCATTTAAAATTATTTCATTACAGGTTGAGCTATCAGCTTCCAGAGCTTCTTTAATTGTTCTCATCCTGTATGAGATGCCTTCTATAGCTGCTTTTATTAGTTCCTTTTTAGAATGATTATAATCCAGACCAAATATAATTCCCCGGGCATCAGGATTCCAGTTAGGTGATCGTTCGCCAGTAAGAAAGGGTAGAAAAAATAAGTCTTTACTGCCAGTAGGTACCTCATCTATATACTGATCGATTAGTTTATAATAATCATCAGCAGATTCAAAGAAATTCTTTTTTATCCATTCTAAAACAATGCCACCATTATTAATGGCCCCGCCAGGGAGATATGTATTTTCATCTAAAAGATAACACCAGATGCTTTGATTTTCAGCATCGATAACTGGTTTATCAGAAAAGACTCTGATTGCTCCACTTGTGCCCAGGGTAGCAGCAAATTGGTTTTCTGCTAATGCCCGTTCCCCTAAATTGGCTAATGGCCCATCACCTCCACCAACGACCAGGGATATACCTTTAAGTAATTCAGTATTTTTTATTTTATAAGTCTTGTAGATATCAACTAACCTGGATAGCTGGCTTTTACCGATTCCAAGAAAACTTAATAATTTATTATCCCATTTCTTATTATTGATATTTAATAATCCACTTCCACTTGCAACTGAATAATCTATAGAATATTTTTTAGTTAGCTTATAGATAATAAATTCTTTAATACTGATAAATTTTTCTGCTTGATTAAAAATGTCCGTTTTATTTTGCTTAAACCAGAGGATTTTGGCCGGCAGATAAATAGAATGATATGGGCAGCCTGTTCTGGAATAGACACTATTATTTTTATAAAATGCTTTAAAATCACCAGAGATATCCTTTGCTCTTGTGTCAGCCCAGGTTAAGCAATTTGTTAGAGGTTGATTATTTTCATCAACAATGATCATTGAATGAAGGGCAGAACTAAAAGATATAAATTCTACTTTAAAGTTAGAGTTATTACATTTCTGGATGACAGTTTCTAAAGTTTTAATAACTGAATTATATACCTCATCTGGATCAAGTTCAGCCTGATTTTTTTGATTGCTTATGAGGCTATATTTCTGCGATATTTTATCTATCTGTTTAAAATTTTTATCATAAATTACTGTTTTTACAGAGGAAGTTCCGATGTCAGATCCTATATAAACAGTTTTCATTTTGATTGCCTCGCTTTCCTGAGATTATTTATATAATTTTAAAAGCCAGGGCAGATGCCCTGGCATGTTGGTTAATTAGTTAATTATAAAGTTTAAGTTATTGAGGCCTCATAAATCTTTTTAACTGCACCTTTTAAAATTCTGTCGAATTCTTCATCTGACTGATCGACGTGGAGATCCTGCAATAGCGCCCTGGAAAAACTGGCTATCATGCCATGATTTTCACTGAGTCTAGTGGTGGCCTCTTCCTGACTATAGCCACCAGATAGGGCAACTACTCTTAAAACATGTGGGTCTTCAATGATTTCTTTATAAAAGTTCGGCTCTTCTGGCAGAGTAAGTTTGAACATTATTGTCTCTTCAGCATCTAATTTGGCCAGATTTTTAATAATCTCTTCTTTCATTATCTTTTCGCATTCTACTTTCTCGTCACTATTAATATTGATTTCAGGCTCTAAAATAGGGATAAAGCCTGCTGCAAATATCTTTTTGCCATATTCAAATTGTTGCTCTACAATATCTTTGATTCCCTGCTTATTTGCAGAATGGATTACAGAACGCATCTTTGTACCGAAAATATTATGCTTCTTGGCTTTTTCAAGCAGGTCATCAAGCTCTTTCATCTCTGTCATCAACTGAACACCGTTTGCCTTATCCTCTTTACCTTCATCAACTTTCAGGATTGGTAGGATACCTTTATCTTCCCAGAGGTAATCTGCAGTATATTTGCCTTCCATCTTATTTTCCATGGTGTGTTTAAATAGAATTGTACCTAAAATATGATCAGAACTAAAAGAAGGACTGGTGATAATTCTTGTCCGCATCTTATGAACTAACTCAAACATCTTCTCTGTACTATCGTACTCCGATTCAGGAATCCCATAGCCCTCTAATGCACCTGGTGTACTACCACCACTTTGATCCAGAGCTGCTATAAAACCATCACCATTTTTCATTAAGTCTAACTGTTCTTTATTCATAAATAGCCTCCTTTTTTAATGTTTATTGACACTAACTATTGTACAATTATTATTATAAAAAAGATGTAGCATGATTACAAAATTTAGAATTAGGCCTTAAACTCCAGTCTCTAATTTGGAAAATACCGGGAGCGAGTTCTCTGTCTTAATATCTATTTCTCCCTGAATTAGAGGCAGGACATAATCTATAAACTCTTCTGTTACACCATTACCCTTTTCATTTATCCATTCATCAGGTACAAGCTTTACATGATTGGCTACTTTTTCAGCCTCAACTCTTATGATTTCTGCCTGATAGGGATCATTAGAAATCCGCTTGATTGCAGTCATTTTACCTGTTTCTCCTTCTAGAGCTGCTTTAACTGCCTCTGCTCCAACCTGATAGGCTTCTTCAATATCTCGACCAGAAGCACAATGAGCTGCTGCCCGCTGCATAACATCAAACTTGATGGCCTTAACTCGTTTACAGAGATTATTTTTAATTATTGGTTTTAGGGTATCAGCAACTCCCCCCAGCCTTTTATGGCCAAATTTATCATGGGCAGTAGTTTTTCCGGCGTAAACATAATTTCCGTTTTTATCTCTGATACCTTCTGATACTACAACTGTAATCGCTTTTTGGTCTTTCATTTTATTTTCAATATCTTTATAAAAATCATCAACGTCAAATACTACTTCAGGAAGATAGATAAAATCAGGAGCATATAACTTTTCATTGGCTGCTAATATACTTGAGGCTGCAAGCCAGCCACTGCCCCGGCCCATCGTTTCAATAATATGAACATTTTTGAGATCATAGACCCTGCTGTCTCTGGCTATTTCCATAACTGAAGTTGCGATATATTTAGCAGCACTTCCAAAGCCTGGACAGTGATCTGTTATGACCATATCGTTATCGATTGTTTTAGGTATTCCCATTATGCTAACATCGATTCCTTTTTCCCGGGCATAACTGCCCAATTTAGCCACCGTATCCATGGAATCATTACCGCCAACATAGAATACATAACCTATCTCATGTTCTTCTAAAAAATCAAAAAATTTGATGTAATCTTCTTCATGTTTATTATAGTGAGAAATCTTATATCTAGATGTGCCAATAATAGTTGATGGGGTGTTCTCTAATAACTCTAATTCCAGCTTACTTTTATCTGTTATATCAAAAAACTTACCCTCTAAAAGCCCCTGCAGACCAAACCTCATAGCATAAATTCTATCTAAATCTGGTGAATTTTTTACCTGATCGAGAATACCTCTATAACTGGAATTGATAACTGCTGTAGGACCACCAGATTGTCCAAGCAAACAATTTCTTTTTTTCATAATCACCCCTCCACTGCTCTTCTTGAAATTTTTGAAACTATGACGACTTCAGACATAATATAAAGCTAGACCGGTTTTATTTTTTTTAGAATTTTTCTATATATGCTTAATTCTCTTATATATAGATCCAGATTTATTCTCTCTACCCTATCCAGATCATGGCATTTTAACTTTTCATTTAATCTATTCTTCTCATAGTCTAGTTCTTCTATTTTCTTATTTAATAATTTTACAATTAACTTTAACTCTTCTCTATCCAGTTCGATCTTTACACTTTTTTTTTATATTCCATATAAGTTCTCACCTCCTTCTAATATAGGATTATTAGTTAAATAAGCCTTAATAAATGAGATTACAGGAAAGTCATAGGGCGAAGTCAACAGGAAAAGGCACAATATTGTATACGTTAAAAAGTGTAAGAGAAAAATTGGTTGGATAAATAATAATTAATGGAATGATATTTAATGATAGCCTGTATTTATAATAATTCATCATAAATAATAAAGTTCCTGCAAGATGAATTAATTTTTTGAAAAATAAAAATCCAGCCAGTCGTCTGATCCTTACCCAACGGTTACCACCTCCGTTAAGTAGTCCAGAAATTACTGGCTGGAATAATATCTATATTAATTATATCTTGTTCTCTGGATTTTAAAAGGCCTGGCATTTGCAATTCTCATAATTTAAATCATTATCTAGAAAGCTCGACCATTACCCCCAAATTTCCAGGGTTGTTCATTACCACTTAAAAGCGATAATCTTCCTGCTTCAAGTATATAATTTTCAATTTTATCAGGAATGTTTTTATAACTAATCCAATAAATTCATTGTCATAACAAAAAAATTTATGTTGCCATCTTTATTTTTCTTTTCAAATTTTCCAAGCTTTTTAAATCCTATTTTTTCATATAACTTTATGGCTCTTTTATTAAATGAAGCCACTGTCAATCTAAATTTCTTTGCTAAAAACCTTTATGATGCCAAAATAATGAAAAATTCAACTTAAGAAATACTGGTTAAGATATCCTGATATACAATAAATATCATCAGTAATATCAGAAGAGAAAATCCTATCGTGTGAACAAAACTCTCTTTCTTTTGAGATAGAGGTTTCCCTAGTATCAGTTCAATTAATATAAAGACAATTCTTCCTCCGTCTAAAGCAGGAAATGGTAGTAAATTTAATATGCCCAGGTTAACACTGATTATTGCCAGCCAGGTTAATAGATCATCAAAGCCTGTTCTGGCAGCTTCACCAACTATCGATGCAATCATAACCGGTCCACCTAAGCCTTCAGTACTTCTTTGTGCGAATATCTGGAGAAAACCATTTAAAGTCATAAGCATAACATCTCCTGTCTGAATAAAAGCAGATTGAGCAGTTGTAATTGGGCCTCCTCTTTCTCTGATAATATCAGGCTCAATCCCGATAATTCCATGACCTGCAGCTTCATCATATCGTGGAGTTACATTAATAATCATTTCACTGCCATTTCTCTGAACATTGAATTCAAGCATCTGATCAGGACTTTCATGAATATATGCAACCAGCTCTTCCCAGCTTTCAACTCTCTGATTTTCTATAGCAATAACCCTGTCCCCTGCTCTTAATTCTGCTTCAGCAGCCGGGTGATTTGGATAAGCCTGTCCGATTACCGGTTCACTGGAATAATCTACCGGGAGACCATATATTCCAAATATCAATACAAATGCTACAAAAGCCAGAATGAAGTTCATTATAGCTCCCATTGAGAGAACTAAAATTCTTTTTAGTGGTGACTTCTGGTGAAAAGTTCGACCCTGATCTACAGTTTCTTCATAAAGGTGAATCTCTTCTTCAGAGTAATCTTCTTTATCACTATCATCAACAGAAATCATGCCAACCATATTGCAAAACCCGCCAAGAGGTATAGCTCTAATAGAAAAAAGGGTCTCCCCTTTTTTATGTGAGATCAACTTTGGACCAAAACCTAAGGCAAATTCTTCGACCCTTATACCTGATTTCTTAGCCAGAATAAAATGGCCAAGTTCGTGGACAAATATTAAAACTCCTAAAAATATTATAAATACAAGTATTGTAGTTAACAAATTATCACCTTCTCTTTTTATATTAATAAAGAATACTCTATAGCTCATAATTTACTTTTGAAAATCATTTTATAAAAATCAACTCAGTTCTTCGCCAATATTTAAAACTAAATCAGTTATAAGTTCAATAACCTCCAGTACCCTTTGATAGTCAATAATATCGATTGCATCTTTTTCAGTATGGGCTATCTCATCTATTAGATTTAATATCTCCTTTGAAGTGAAGGTGATTGCTGGAATGCCATGCATGACAAAGAGCATATGATCTCCCATTTCCCAGGGCTCAATTAATTCGATTTCCGGTTGATCAGCAAGGTAGGGAGCAATCAATTCCTGCCTGGATTCATCCAGTTCCATAAAGGAGATAGCTGTTTTACTATCCTTTAAGCCAACACCATCACAATTGATTACTAAAAATATAGATTCATCATCTACTATATTTTCTTCCATGTATTTTAATTGACCTGGAATAGAATAATAATCTTCGCCATTTAGAAGTAGAAGCTCAAGACAATAATCTATAGCTTCAGGCTTGATCAGTGAGCTAAGTAGCATTAGAATAGCTATTCCCGTTCCATTATCCAGGGCTCCAGGGGTCCCATATTTAGTGTCCAGATGGGCTGTTATTACCAGCTTCTTCTCGGCATCAGGATTGATTCTGGCAATCAGGTTTGACCCTTTAGATTCCTGTCGGCTGGCATCTATTTTTAGGCTGATTTTCCCCTGTCCATCAAGAAGTTTCTGACCGGTTTCTTTACTAATATAAGCAGTAGGAATATCGAAATCACCATCTTCAAAGACTGAGGTATCATTATCAACAGCAGTAATTACTGCCAGAGGTCTCTTCTCTTCCAGAAGTCTGATTATCTTCTGATGGCTCTCTGGATTATAAAAGGGAAAACTTTTAGGCATCAACTGCTCTTGAGTAAGCTCGCCGGTTAGAACTGCAATCTTATTCTGAAGATCACTGTCCTCGAGTTCTTCAACTGTTCTCAAGCCAACAAAATCTGCCTCCAGGTCACACCCAGTTGTATAATATGAAGGCTTTGCAGTTAGTTTTTCACCATTAAAAATAAGTTCTGCCCCATTATTTATCCAGTCAATACATTGAAACTCCTGAGATTCTACAATATAATCATTCTTTTCAAAATAAGTTCTGGCATAGGTTTCAACTTTTCTATTTGACTTTGAACCTGTCGGTCTTTCACCAATATTAACAGTGATATGATTTAATATTTCATTAATCTCTTTTTTTAATTGATTCTTTTTCATTTATCATCAACCTTTCTGTTTTAGCCTTAATCTATCCACCACTCAAATATTAAGTTAATCTTAGTATACAATATAATTTATAGATATAAACCACCTATCAGTATGGTTATAAGTATGGGGTTAAAAATTTTATACAGATGATTATTAACTTAGGACTAAGCTATTGCAGTAAAACTTTTTCTGAATTATAATATACTTAATATATTTTATTTTTGATTTGAATTTTTATTAATTTAAATAAAAAGGAGGTAATTATTAATGAGCAAGCCTATTTGCTATTCTAAGATGATTAAAATTGGTGAAATATCTCAATATATTGATGTCCGTGGCAAAGATGAGAGAAATCCTTTACTAATTATTTTACATGGTGGACCAGGATCATCTGTTAGTCATATCGCCAGTAAATTACAAGTAGATTTAGAAGAAGATTTTCTAGTAGTTAACTGGGATCAGAGAGGGGCAGGTAGGACTTATACTGAAGAAACCCCTAAAGAATCAATGAATATCAAGCAATTTGTAGATGAAACAATGGAACTAATAGATTATTTATTAAATATTCATAAACAGAAAAAGTTATATCTAGCAGGACATTCCTGGGGTAGTATTTTAGGATTAATAACAGCAAGTAAATATCCAGATAAGATTCATGCCTATATTGGTATTGGTCAGGTCGCAAATATGAAACAAGGGGAAGAAGTCTCCTATCAGTTCGCCTATAATGAAGCCAGGGCTAGAAAAAATATTCAGGCGATTCAAGATCTAGAAATAATAGGCGAACCACCTTTTAAAGACCCAGAGACCGGAATAGAGATTAAAATGAAATATATTCATCAATTTGGCGGCTCAAGCAGAAATTTTGATGTATTTGCATTTTTGTTAAACAATATACCTAAAGACTTATCAGAGCAATATTTTAAGGGATTAGATTTCAGCAGCAAATATTTATTTCCCCAAATGATGGATATTAATTTCTTTGAAACTATTAAAGTATTGGATATACCTGTTTATTTTATTATGGGTAAATATGATTATCAAACTCCAACTGAAATAGTAAAGGATTATTATGACATTTTAGAAGCTCCATCTAAAAACCTTATAATTTTTGAGGAATCAGCTCATTGTCCAAATTACGAAGAACCAGAAAAGTTTGCTAAAGTCATGAAAAATATCTATAAAGAAACTTATCCTATTGCTTAACTTCAATTAATTTAAATAGCTCGACTATAAG
Source organism: Halonatronomonas betaini (assembly GCF_015666175.1). Taxonomy (NCBI): domain Bacteria; kingdom Bacillati; phylum Bacillota; class Clostridia; order Halanaerobiales; family Halarsenatibacteraceae; genus Halonatronomonas; species Halonatronomonas betaini. The sequence continues at coordinate 114,085 of NZ_JADPIE010000002.1, forward strand.
GACTGTATCGTCAGTCAAATTCTTATCTTTTACTGTTTGATTCCAGGCATGGCGATGGTCTTCCTGAAACTTTTGAACATCGCCTTCATTATATTCTCCCTTAACCAATCTTAGATCTGGGTCGCCAAATTTTGTTTCAAAAATATCAATAATTTTAATATTACATCTTGGCATTCCCCTATGATCTTCTACAGTAACGATTTTTCCCTTTGTTGCAATCAAATCATTCAATTCTTGCGCTGAATATTCTTCTTTGAAGCTACATGTAGCTGTTTTCTCTCCAGCAATAATTTGCTGAATCAGCATCTCTCCTATACCATCATCTTCAGGCCATCCAAAAACTGTTTTATCAGGATAAGTCTTCAATTGTATCAGTCCTTAATTTTATTTAGAATCCTGGTCTTTTTACTAACTGAGGTATTTATAAATAAAACAAAAATTAAATTTTCTAAATCATAATTGCTTTAAATATTCAATAAAAGGTTTAATACTTTCCTGGCTAGAAGAGTCATAAGAGCTTGAGATAGCTTGACTGGTACCAGTTTCTATATCTGACTTATGGCTTTTTATTTCTAATACCTTGCTGTAAGTTTTCATGATTGTCTTATCAATTATCCCCATCTTTTCATAATTCATTCCACTCTGAAAATAAAAAAATTCAATACTTTTTAGTTCATCCGATGTAAAATTATCTGTTTTTATTTTTGTATAAATTTCTTCAATATAAGGGGAGGCTCCAGTGGCAAAGACAATAATATTTTTGCTCTCTAAATTCATTACTATCTTTTTGAATTTTGACAGCCCCTGTATCTGACCTGCATGCAGACCGGCACCATAAATAATTATATTATATTTACTTAAGTCAATATTTTCTATTTGATCAAAGGGTATGGCCTGGCAGTCAATTTGTTCAGTAATCCATTCAGCATATCTTTTTGTAAACCCTGTCTTTGATTTATATATTATAATTGTTGATTCCATGTTTACCCTCCTTTTTCTGAATTAGTTCTTTGATTTTTTACTGAACCAATTAGTTGATATACCAGCCTATACTGTAAAGATGGGTCAGAAGCCTGATTGGTAGTGCCTACAATATAAACTTCTTTTTCTGGAGAGTAGAAAGCAAATCCACCTGTTGAGCCAGAGTGACCTATAAGTTCGTAATCTCCAAAAATTGACCAAAATCCTGTAATCTGAAAACGCATCATTCCATTTTTGTATTGATGGTGATCAAACTGAATATCATTCCATTCACCATTCTCTAAATAAAAAACTGGGAATAGTTCCCCTTCCATAAATGCCCTTAAGAATATCATCATATCATGGGTATTGGAAATAATACCACCATTAGCCTGCATGCTTGACTTGGCTAAATTAATTTCAAAAATCTCACCATTTAAATGCACTGGAGCATACTGGCTATCTTCAACTGCCAGGCTTGTATTTTCTAGATTTAAAGGCTCAAAAATTCGCCAGGTAAATAAATCATTAAGATTACTACCTGTAACTCTCTCAGCAATAACTCCTAGAATATCGAAATTTATATCGGCATAATAGGCTTTGCCTGATGTTCCATTAATAAAATGAGGTTCCAGCATCTTTGATCTTTGAAGGAACTCTTCGAATTCAAATTTTCTATCATTTTCTTTTATCTCTTCATATAAAGATTTACCATTAACCTCTTCAAGATAATGATCAGGAAGTCCGGTTGTCTGTGAAATTAATTGCTCAATTGTAATCAATGCTCCATAATTATTGCCATTATAGTAATGAAGACCATCTAATTCTTCTTCTGTTAGGAACATATTTAGAGTATCAGTAAGATCTATCATCTCTTCTTCGACTAATTGAAATATGATAGTAGCAGTAAACAGTTTTGTTATACTACCTGCACAAAATACGTCATCTATATCTAAATTCCCTCGAGCTATTTCATATTGCAATGATTTATCCTTTGATTCTATTCTCATTACAGAACCAAATACTTTTTCATCATCAACCGAACTATCCATTCTTACTGCAAATCTTTCAGTTTGATCCATATTACTCCAGATCATATAGCCTCTGACCTGAGTACCAACTAAAACTACTAAACCGATTATTAAAACTATCAAAATAACTTTCATTTGTATCTCCCCCTGGGCTTTATTGGCGAGCTACTATTCAGCTTTATAACCCCATTAACTCCTGGATTTTTAATTTATTTGCATGTTCAGCTCCATATTTTCTTTTCCGTTCCATATATAATATTTCTCTTTTTAACTTTCGGTAGCTTTCCAGTCTTTCTTCAGTTAATTCTCCTGCTGTTATAGCATTTTTGACAGCACAACCAGGCTCAGTCTCATGCTGGCAGTCATTGAATTTACAGTTACTGGCCAGCACCTTAATATCATCAAAACTTTCATCGAAACCTTTACTATCATCCCAGAGCTGAATTTCTCTCATCCCTGGATTGTCAATGACTACTCCACCAGTTTCTAAGACAAACAACTCACGATGAGTGGTGGTATGTTTTCCTTTACCATCATTTACCCTGATATTATTAACTTCCATTTTATCGCTGCCTATCAGCTGATTGATTAGTGTTGATTTCCCAACTCCAGAAGACCCCAGCAATGAAGCTGTTTTTCCTCTTTTTAGATATTGCTTGAGTTCAGACAGCCCTTCACCGGTTAAAGAGCTAACTATATGAACTGGAACTCCAGGAGCTACAGTTTCAACTTCAGCTCTTTTGCTTTCAGGATCATCAGATAAATCAGCCTTACTCAATATAATTACTGGATTAGCACCACTATTCCAGGTGATTGTCAGGTATCTTTCCAGCCTTCTTAAATTAAAATCCTGATTTAAGGAAGTAACGATAAATACTGTATCAATATTAGCTGCAACAACCTGCTCTTTAATATCATCGCCTGCTACTTTCCGGGAAAACTTGCTCTTCCTGGGTAATATTTTATGAATAATGGCTTTCTCTCCATTATCCAGGAGATCAATTACTACCCAGTCTCCAACTGCAGGAAACTGGTTATTATACCTCAACTTACCAGTGATTTCAGCTAAAACTTCGCCGTTTTCTGTATATAATTTATACATCCCCTTATATTCCACAGCAACTCTTGCAATTTTAAAATTTTCTTTAATTTCAAGCTGGTCCAGTTTATCTGCGAAGCTCTGATTCCAGCCTAAATCTATTAAATTCAATTTGACTCCTCCTATTTTAAACTTAACTCTCCTGACTTAATTTTTTATTAAACTATCTCATTTCATTTATTTCTTAATTGCTACTTATTGTGTTCTGCTTTAGATTTAAATATAATTCTGCATTGGTCGCATCATAATAAGGCTGAACAAAAAATATGCCAATTCCCAGGGCTAATGCTCCTAATATAAACCAGCCCAAAAAAGAGAGATCCAGGATAAAGATATTCAATTTCTCTCCCTGAGTCATTTTCTGGCTAAGTTTAATTGCCTGTCCTGGTTTCATCTCTGGATTATCAGCTAGAATATATGGTACCATTCTATAGGCATAAAATTTTATAATTCCAGGGATTATTAATAGTAATGTCCACAAAAAAAGATATATGCTTCTAGAGAGCATTGTAATAAAAATATTAAAGTATCTTTTCTTGCGGAAGGCAAAGCCTAAATTTGAAAGATCAGAATCACCCTGAGACAATCTGATAAAATATTTTCTTCCTCCTACTTCCAGGGCATAGCCTATCAATATTCTTAAGAATACTAGTATTAAAATTACTAACCCAATAAATAATGCAAACTGAAAATCAATATTAATAAGGTTAGTTGTTTCAGCTCCCCTGGAACTTCCAATTTCTCCCCGGTTATGACTTCCTCCAATTATTATAATAATCAAACTTACTATAAAAGCCTGCCAGTAATGCCCTTTTAAAACCTGTCTGGCCTTCTGTTTTAAATCTGCTCTTTGCCACATCTTAATTCATCTCCTAATATTAAACATAGTTTTTAGCTGTAACCTCACATTTAAATTATCAATCATATTCAACATTCGATTTTTAAAGTTAAATCTGAATTTAATATTACTTATTCAACATTTCTTTTAACTCATCAACTTCTTTTTTTAATGAACCGACCTGGGACAGTGCTGACAGGGCAAAAACAAAGGCAATAGGGGCCAACAAACCTACATATTCCATCTTCACACCCTCTTTCTATGAAACTTTGATTTTAAAAAATACTTGATAAACATATATAATTTAGTTATCTCACTCACAAATACACCTACATTATATATGAATAAATTGATAATGTCAATACTAATATTAAATTATTTAATTTATATATTAATTTATTTAAATTAAGAAAAAATGCTATTAATAAATTTAAGATTATTTTATGGATGAATCCCTCAGCCAGCAATGAATTCAGTTACAAAATATAGAATGTGAGCGCATTTGGTATGGAATTCTCACAAGATATGCCAGTAATATGTGAAGAGTTTAAAGTTGTTTATAAATAAAGTAAACGGCTAAAACTCTTTAAGTAATAAAGCTTTAGCCGCTTAGGATGCTAGTATTATTTAGGTTTGACTGGAATATTATAAACTTTTGCTGATTTTTATATTATAAATTTTACTTTAAGAAATCATGGGCAGTTTTAACAAATAGGGCAATCCCCTTCCAGAATACAGACTCATCTATATCGAATTTTTGGTCAGGGGCATCCATAACAGTTACAATATCAACTTTTCTATCAAGCCCATCTTCACCGGCAAGAACTTTAAAGTCTTTGAATTCTGGCATAGCTAAAATATCTTTTAATTTCATTTTAAATCACCTGTCTTAGTCTGATTAGTGTTAATTAATATTATATCATAGGGTAACTAAAAATTAATTTAACAGGTTTTCAAAATAGATAAATTTGATTCGGTTATACCTACCTTTTCTGAAAGCTAAGATTATTTTTGAAGCTCATATAAAACTTCTACACCAATTTCAGTTAATTGATTTATTACTTCCATGCTATTTGAGTTAGCTGAAATATCCAGTAGATTCATCCTCATATCTATCTCAATAAACTGATTTATATTTTCATTATTTAATAATGGAGAAATGTCAGTGACTTTATTGTCATAAAAGTTTAAGGTGACAAGATTATTTAAATTACTTATAACAGATATATCTTCAACCTGATTACCATCTTCAGGTAATGGTGTTCCGCCAAAATTCAAGACTTCCAGATTTTCAAGGGGTTCTAATGCTGAAATATCTACTACCTGGTTATTGCCAAATCTAAGTTCTTTTAAATTATTTAACTGACCTAATGGAGAAATATCAGTGATTTGATTTCCAGTAAGGTTTAATATTTTCAAAGAATTTAAATCAGTCAGCGGGGATATATCAGTGATATTATAGTTTCTCCAGAGGTTAAGCTCTTTTAGATTTGTTAAATTACTAAGAGGTGAAAGATCTTTAATTCTGTTTGCAGAGAGATTTAAGTATTCAAGGTTTTCTAACCCTGCAAGTGGAGATATATCTTCAAGCTGATTGGGTTCCCAGGCACCAATTGAGAGTTTCCTCAAATTAGTTAATTCAGCCAGTGGCTGAATATCGTCTATATAATTCTGATAGAGGTCCAGGCTTTCTAAATTACTTAAATATTGAATCCCTTCTATTGAACTAATTCCCTTTGCGAATAAATCTAACTCTCTAATTTCTTCTAAGTCACTAAGATATATATCTCCTTCTTCTTTATTAAGTCTTTCTCTAATTTCATTATCCAGGGAATCATCTGCAAAATCAATAGCTTTTTCAGTATAAATAGAATTACTTAATGCTAATACTATCAATATAACCAATAAAACTAATAACTTATTTTTCATGGGATTTCACCTCAAAATATTTATAGTTAATCTTTAAAATCCTGAAAAGTCTAATTCAGTCATAATATAATGATCTCTAATTATATAAATTAATAGAGCCTATAGTGGCAAAACTGTAAACTAATTAAATCAACACAGAACAAATAAATTACAGAAGAATACACACTATAGACTACCTGATATAAAAATATTGAGCTATTGCTAAAGTTAAAACTCTTTTAAAGTTATCGAGTTTATTATTTCTTATATACGTTTTTTATATATTCGATTCTTGAGGTCATATTTTTTAAGAGGAGGTCAACTAAAGTTAGGGCGACCATTGCCTCGACAACGACTACGGCTCTTGGGACTATAACCGGGTCATGACGGCCATGAATGCTCAGGTCGATATTTTCACCTGATTTATTGACTGCCTGCTGGGTCTTCTCTATCGATGGAGTTGGTTTAACTGCAGCTTTTAATAAGATATCGCTGCCATCGGTGATTCCGCCCAGAGTTCCGCCGGCATTATTTGTTACTTTATTTATTTCTCCTTCATTGTATCTATAGAAATCATTATGCTCATAGCCGGTCATTTCTGCTGCTTTAAAGCCTCTGCCAAACTCGACTCCTTTAACTGCTCCAATTGACATAATAGCCCTTGCCAGTAAAGCCTCGCATTTATCAAAGACAGGATCGCCGAGGCCTTCAGGGATATTTTTGACAGTGCATTCAATGGTTCCTCCTGAAGAGTTATTATCGGCAATAAGGTTTCTTAAATATTCCTCGGCTTTCTCTAAAGCGACTGGATCTGGCATATATAAGAAGTTATTCATGATATAGTCTTCATTATAATTTTTGGGATCAGCTTTAATTGGCCCGATTGAAGATGTATAGGCTGTTATTTTGACATTTAAGGCTGCCAGTATCTTTCTGGCAATGGCTCCTGCGGCAACCCTGGCAGCTGTTTCTCGTCCAGAAGCACGGCCACTTCCCCGGTGGTCTCTAAAACCGTATTTTAAATCATAGCTATAATCGGATTGAGCCGGGCGATAAACATCTTTTAAAGCAGAGTAATCTTTGGATTTCTGATTTTTATTAAAGATTATCATAGAAATAGGTGCCCCTGTTGTTCTTCCCTGGAATACTCCTGACAATATTTCTATTTTATCTCCTTCTTTTCTCGGGGTTGTAAATGGCGACTGGCCTGGTTTACGTCTGTCTAAATCCTTCTGGATATCTTCTTCAGATATTTCAACACCGGCAGGACAGCCATCTACTACGACTCCAAGACCTTTACCATGGGATTCACCCCAGGTTGAAATTTTAAATATATCTCCTAATATTGAACCTGACATGTCAGATCACCTCTCTGTTTCTTCTTTATTTGCTGTTATAAAAATTTAATCTGGTAATTTAAAAACCTGTCACTTCTTCTAAATATTTTTTAATTGCGCTTTGATAAACTAAATTTCTATCACTAACTTAATTCAAGAAAAAGAATTAAACACCTTCTAATTATCATGAAATTTTTAAGTTAATTAATTCTTAATAATAAAAAGCCAGACTGGCTGCCATTAATAGTTAAGAAATGGCTAAAACCTGTCTGGCCTCTATGGAGTATGTATATAAAACCGGCTCTGAAAATATTATTTAAGGGGATAGAAAGAGACCGGTTAATACGCTAAAATAACTTTTAATTCATCTTTTACTCATCTAATATTACTTTAATGAAAATATCAACTAGCTCTGGATCAAATTGAGTTCCGGCACAGTCTTTTATCTCTTTTAAAGCTTTATCCCGGGATATTGAATTCTGGTATACCCTGCCATTGGTCATGACATCATAGGCATCTACTATTGAGATAATCCTTGCTAGATAGGGAATTTCTTCGCCTTTTAAGCCTCTTGGATACCCATTGCCATCCCAGCGTTCATGATGACTATAAATTTCTTCAGCTATCGGAGCAAATTCTGATGTTGCCAGGGCTATCTGTCTCCCCTTTTCTGTGTGCTTAGCCACAATTTCCCACTCTTCTTCAGTTAACTTACCATTTTTATTTAAGATATTAGCAGGCACAGTTATCTTACCTATATCATGAAGATATGCCAGCAGATAAAGCTTATGGAGCTCATTGGATGACAGGTTTAATCGCCGACCAACTTTTCTTGCCAGTTGTGCCATTCTTTGAACATGTTCCTTGGTCTCTCCACTTTGAGTACCTAAAGAGTCAAGAAAACTTTTTACTATCTTGCTTTCTTTATCTTTACCATAAGAAATTTTGTTATGATACAGGTTTTTGTCAGCCTCGTTTAATACTTTATAGATATCAATATCGGTAGTTTCTTTTACTGCATAGCCAAGTCCTATTGAGATGGGAATATCAATTGTATCAGTTTCATTTGTTCTGGTTATTATTCTATTAATAATTTTTTCTGTCTCTTCTGATCCGGTTTTAGGCAGTAAAATAACAAATTCATCGCCGGCCCACCTTGCAACAATATCCTCCTGACGAACTGACTCTTCAAGAATTTCAGCAGATCTTTTAATCAACTTGTCTCCGGCCCTGTGACCATAGCTATCATTGATCAGCTTAAGACCATCGACATCTGCCATGATAATACTGATAGGAAGCTGCCTTTCAGTATCTAACCGCTTTAACTCTTCCTCTAAAAACTTGCGATTATAGAGGCCTGTTAGCTGATCATGATAGCTGATATACTTAATCTTCTCTTCTTTTTCCTTGATATCTGTTACATCTATTTGCATTGAAAGAATTCCATAACTGCCGTCATTTAATTTAATTCTGGTTTCTTTAAGCAACGAATAAAAGATTTCGCCTGACTTATGTCTTGTCTTAGTTATATGGCGAAGATCTTTACCTGAGATAATTTTCTTAATATTAATCTTTGCTTCTTCTATATAATCTTCCTCAACAAATAAATCAAAAATACTTTTACCGATAACTTCTTCAAATCTATAACCAGTTGTTTCTAATATGGCCTGATTTGCTTTTAGAATATTACCATCCTGATCTAAAAGCAACATTCCTGCCGGTGATTTATAGAATAATTTTTGATATTGCCGGGCATCTATGTCTAATTCTTCCATTCTCATTTCTTTATTTGTTTCTGCCATGATTTTTCCTCCATAATTATTATAACTTAGTTATCTATTTTGCGACCAGTTCGATTCAAGTCTTTTCTCCAGCCAGTAACTACTTACATTTAAAACAGTACCTGTTATAACTCCCTCTATTAGAACAAATAGATAGAAGCCAGCCTGAGATCCACCTGCCAGGGAAGTCAAGGCCTGCTGAATTGCCGTACCCAGAATCAGGTCTGTAAGTTGAATTGCAATTATAAACGAAACTGCAGCTCCCAGAGAGAGCAAAAGTATCTTTAGAAACATGCTTTTATTAGCAGTAACTGAAAGTAGAAAGGCAAGTAATCCATAGGCTATCATAAAAAAAGCCTGGGTGCTGAAAAATATTGTTACTAAAATAAGAGCTGCCAGAGTTGTTGTCAGCTGTTCTACCAGGCTGAAATCTTTTGAAAAAATATATAGTGCCAGAGGAACAATAAAACTACTAAAAATACTGATTGTACCCCTGAATAACAAAAATGAAACGATTATTAATGTCAGGGTTAGAGCACTGCGGGCTAATTTACTGGTTCCCATATATTTTCCTTTGCCCATTCTGCCAGTTCGTCAGCATCTTTAGCAACTACATCTGCTCCCCATTCCTCTGGGAGATGAGGTGCTAGCTCAAAAGCTCTGCCGCCAACAGCTACCCTGACATCATTATGTTCCTCATTTGCTTTGATTTTTCTAACTGCTTCCTCGCATTGTTCTAGATAAAACGGCATTGTCACTGAAAGAACTACCAGTTCAGGCTTGTGTTTTTTTATAGCAGTCAGAATATTTTCTGCTGGAACAGCGGCTCCAAGATAAATACTTTTCCAGCCTTTATATTCCATCAAATCACAGAGCATACGTGCCCCCATCTCATGTAATTCATTGCCAATTGTACAGGCAACCAGGCTAAGACCGTTCTTTTCAGTCTCAAGAATATGGGGCCAGAGCTGCATCATGATATTCTGGGTCATATTAGTTATATAATGTTCTTCATCTACTGATATCTGATTGGAATTCCAGAGCTCGCCTACTCTTATCATAGATTCCTGGAAGATTTCTTTGTAGATCATTTCCACTGAAATTTCCTTTTCCAGTGCTTCTTCTACTGTCAGTTGAGCTTTATGTTTATCAGCGAGCAAAAGCGAATTGAGATACTTAAACTGTAATCTCTTAAGCTCAGCCTCTTCCTGGTTATCAAAGGATATTTTTTGAGAGGTTTTTTTATCAAGTTCAGCTTCCTCTGTGACTTTAATGGCATTATTAAGATGAATCTCTGCTTTTTGATAATAATCCTGTTCAAGCTCTTCTTTGATAACATCGCCAATTATTTGATAATGGTTAATCATCTGCTCTCTGACTCTCTCAGGCGAAATGTCTTTCATCCTTGAATTAAGAAGTCTGATTAACCAGTCAGCATAATCCTTGAAAATATCTGCAGCATCATACCTGACAGTAACTTCCAGGGTTTTTAAGTTATATTTAATGTCCCTGTACATTTTGGATTTCCTATAATCATCATATTCATTATCAAGTTTAGCTTCTCTGGTAAACTGCATTTTAAAAATGCGCTCAGCTAACTTTTCTATTTTGTGATCGGTAATATCATATAATAAACTCAATCTACTTCATCCTCTCAGTATTTAACAATTCATTTTTATATTGATTTTTTGCCTGATATAAATTTTTATCTGCACGCTGGAAAAATTCATCCATTGATTCCTGAGTATTTAGTTCTGCTACTCCAAAGCTGGCAGATAATTCAAAAGAGGGCTCATCTATAGTTATCTCTTTTAGCTCCGATTTTAGCCTGCTTATAAAATCAACAGCTTCTTCCAGTTTAGTTTCTGGCAATAAGATAGTGAACTCATCGCCACCTATTCTAGCAGCCTGATCTTCATAACGGATATTATCAGCCAGAAAACTTCCAATAGCTTTTAAGACTTTATCTCCGGTCTTATGGCCATAGGTATCATTTAATATTTTAAAATTATCTAAATCAATTATAACTAAAGATAAAGGGGAATCATGTCTAATAGATCGACTAAAAATCTGTTGATAGCATCAGGACAATATTCAAAAAGTTTATCCTGGTTGTTCTCGTTTTTTTGAAATATATTGTCCATTCTAAGAACTCCTCTTATAATATAATTAATGATACTTAGAAATTACACCTGTTATAGATAAAATTCAAATCTAGAATTTTGACCTTTTGCTCCAGATTCTTTTGATATTCTGGTCGACTTTGTCGTCAATCCAGTTCTGCCAGCCTGGCCAGCTGTGGGACTCAAATCTGCCATCTTCATTTACTTTAATATAAATATTTTTGCTACCAGCTGAAAATTTCATTTTGTCTTCAGGACCAACTACTATTACATTCTCCTTGATTTCACGGGCTAGAAATCCTGCTTTAACTTTTATTTTTGTTGTACCTAATTCTGCGCCAACAGCACCTCCAGCAAACCAGCCTCCTGTATTATAGGTTCCACCTTTGAAAAAGGAAGTTTTATTATTACCGATTATATTTCCAGCTGTCTTAATAGTTGATGTGTATACCCCCTGCTGGAAAAGATATATGTCTCCACTGGCTGTTATCTCTGAATTCTGGATATAACCGGCAGCTAAATTGCTTTTACCAAAAGCCTGCTGCCTGTAAAGTTTATTATCTATCTTATTTGCTATCTCCTTTAATTGAGCATAGCTATCTTTTGAATAGTTCTTATATCCAAGCAGATACTGATGTAATAACTTTATACTATCTTTAAAAGGATTATTTTCCTGTCTTTTATTTTTCAATACCTGCTGACAGCTACTTATTAGCTCCGATTTTATTTTAGAAAGTTTTTTAGAGTTAGAAATTAATGTTCTAAATTTCCGGTCAATCTTTACTACTTCTCTATCTTCATTATATATATTTAACATTTTTTCGAAAGTACCAATAAAGATATTAATATTTTTATTGAAAAGTTCATCAATTATATCATCTTTTTCTGAAGAAATACCTATCTTTAAATTTGCACCGATAATATTGTGGCCAGCATAAATATCACCACCGGTTATTATCTCTGCATTATTGATATGTTTTCTAACTTTAAGAATTCCTTCGATATTGACACCAAAGAAATCCTGAATACTACCGGTAACAATTAAGTCACCTGAATAAGAGATCTTACCTGTATCCCTATCAATATCGCCCTCAATTCTATGCTGCTGGATTACTGATACTTTTACAGAGTCTTTTCTATGTTCAATTACAGGTCTGCCAGCTTCTAAAGCGATTATTTTATTACCTGCTGGATTAGACATAACATTATCACCTAAAATGATTTCTGGATCATCTGGTGGAGACAGCCTAATTGTTTTGCCTCTAACTGTTGTTCCTTTCTGACCAGGGGTTGCCTCTTTTTTAACTGCTATTACCTGGCCAGGTAGAACAGATATAATATGTTTATGAAAATATTCGATATTACTTTCCTCTCTGATATTAACTGGTTCAATTCTAGCCGTTCTGCCAGGTTTAGGTTCTTTACCTTTTGCAATTAATACTCTTTGATTTTCCTGGGTATTAACCAGGCTAGAAATTACTTCCTGATCAATACCATATATAATTCCAGCCTGCTGAATTGCCTGTAATATTTCAGATTTTTTAACTTCAGGATATTCTCTGGAAGTCTCAGAACTAACCAGAACTGATACTCCTTTTTGTTCAACTAATTTTACCTGGTAATCTTTAGCTGGCTGTATTTTGATTTCCAAATAAGCTTCCATCTCATCTTCAGTAACTTCTACATCAATAGTTTTAGAAGAGCTATAACTTAAATCTTTATCTTTTATTCTATATTTAATATCCGAATCTCCTGTTACTATTGCTCTTTTTTCTATTAAATTGCCATCAACAAATAGATCTACATTATCGCCAGCTGAAAGCACAGGATATCTCATCATATCTTCTTTTTCTTCTACTAATATCTTATCGCCTGAAATCTTTAGCATAATTTCCCCTCCAGAAATTAATGATACTAAAAAAACCGGCTTCATAGCCGGTTGATGTCACATTGAAAACAAGCGGCAACCAGGCAGTCTTATAAATTTATAAGATCCACGGCTTTGCGTCCCTGCCTCACAGCAGGTTTGCCCAATATTTATTATTGTTTTACATAGTATAATAGTACCAATTTTCTAATGGAATTGCAAGTCATTTCAATCGGCTGAAAGTAACAAATTAGCTTAATTTAAATAAAAATTTAGTGTTATAAGGATAACAATAATAGAGTTAGTCTTGATAGATAAACTGCCGGCCATATTTTTTCCTGACCGGCAGTTGTTGTCTTAACTTATGAAATATAGCTGCTTCTGGTTCCAGCTAATATGTTAGCAAGCAGTTAAATGTCCTCTAATTCTTCTTCTAGTTCTGGATGGATTGAAATAGCCAGGCCTCTTAAACCGTCAATTAACCTTGGAGATGGCCTGCTGATGATGTCCTGATCTATTACATGAACTCTCTCGTTTTCAACTGCAGTTAACACTTCAAAGTTATCTCTGCCCAGGATCTTTTCTTCTGTCACCTGATGTTCAGCACTATGAGGAGTGGAGATATAAACTTCTGGATCTAAATCTATTAATGTTTCCATCCCAATTTGAGGCCAGCCGGCATCAATTTCTGCCCCAAGATTTATACCTCCTGCCAGCTCAATCATATTATCAATAAAGGTGTCTCCACCGGCTGTTGTTATAGGTTCATTCCAGATTTCGTAAAATACTTCTGGCCTTTCCTCCTGACTTTCAACTAGCTCCAAAATTTTATCCATTCTTGTTTCCATATCGTTTACAACCTGATCGGCCTGATCAGTTTTTCCAGTGACAAGGCCTAGATTTTCAAAGTTGCTAAAAACTTCTTGAATATCATTAGCTTCAAATCCAACTACTGTTAGACCTAAATCCTGGAGTCTATTAATAATATCGACTGATGTGATACCTGCAGTTACTATTAAATCCGGGTCTTTATCTATAATAACTTCTATATTTGGCTCACTAATGCTTCCAACTGTATCAATCTTGCTAACCTCTTCAGGGTAATCACAATAAGTAGTTACACCAACTAACCTATCTTCTAAGTCAATTGCAAATAACATTTCTGTTGTGCTTGGTGAAAGAGAAATAATAGTTTCAGGTTCTTCGGTAATTTCAATTTCATTACCTAAATCATCAGTAACTTCCACAGGAAAAGCCTCAAGTCCAGGTGCGAACAGAATTGATACAAATAATAAGATACAACTTAACAAAATAACTCTATTAAATAACTTCATATTAATAACCTCCAATTTTTATTTGTAAGAAACTGAGTAATAAATATTTTTATTTAGTATCGATAACGTAAGTCCATTTATATATTTTTTACTTAATGGTTTCACCTCCTTTAAATTTTAGTTTTAAATCAGAGTATTTTTGCTAGTTTATCAAGTAGAATTTTATTGGCTTTTCTGGATTTGACAGCTATCCGGATATAATTATCATTAAGGCCGGTATAGTTATTGCAATCTCTTATCATCACGCCATCTTTTGCCAGGGTATCTGTTAGTTCTTCACTTGTTAAACCAGCATCTTTTATTTTTATAAATATATAATTGGCAGTTGGATAATAAACCTTTATACCCTCCAGCTTATTTAGGCTGTTATATAAAAATTCTTTTTCCTGATTTAATCTTTCCAGGGTTCTTTTGAGATAGATATCAGCATTTTTAGTTTGTGAAAATATCTGCTGACAGGCCAGTTGGGCAAAGTAATTGACAGACCAGGGATCTCTGGAATTTTCAATATTTTTAACGACTTCCTTATTAGTTAGAGCATAACCTAACCTTAAACCTGGAATTCCATAGATCTTTGTTAAAGATCTTAAAATTAAGATATTATCAAGGGAATTGATAGCTTTAATTACAGTGATATCCTGATGATTATCAAGAAAATCAATAAAGGCCTCATCTATTACTACAAAGGTATCTGTCTGGCTGGCCTCTCTTAATATTTTATTAAGCTTTTCTCTGGCGATGATTTTTCCAGTCGGGTTATTAGGATTGCAGAGAAATAAAATATCCATATCAGCTAGTCTGGTAATTAGTTCTGCCAGCACTGTTTCTGTTAATTCAAAATCCCCTGATTCAGCCAGTAAAATATTATGGACTTCAGCTCCTGCAGCCCGACTTGCAAGTTCGTATTCAGAGAAGGTTGGCTCCAGGATTAATGATTTATTCGGCTTAATAACTTTTGTGAGCTGATACAATATTTCGACTGCACCATTGCCTATAAGTACCTCTTCCCTTTTTAAATTATGTTTATCTGCTATTAATTCTTTTAAACCTGCTGCTTGAGGTTCAGGATAGTTTTTGATCTGATCCAGATTATTTTTAATAGCATTTTTGATAAAATCCGGTGGGCCTAAAAAATTTATATTTGAACTAAAGTCTATAATTTCATCTTTATTTAAATTATATTTTCTGGCTATCTTATTAATATTGCCTCCGTGTTCGCTTTTGATTTAAATCACCCTTTCTATTCCTCCACTGATTAATCTGGCTCTCTGATAAAACTTGAAATCAGAGTTGTGTTCTATATTCTTAATAAGTTTTTTATTTTTGAACCCAGGCTCTATAAATAAACCAATTAAATTGCCGCTATGGGCAATATTAAGTCCATAAATCTGTTGATAATCTGAGATTAAGTCATTAATTTTGATTAGTCCGGTCTTTGGCAGTATCTTCTGGTGGGCCAGACTACTGAGAGTCATGCCCTGGCCGATTAATTTTTTGCTTCTGGTATTAATTCCTGTCAGGATATATTTTAGAGCCTGATTTACTGACTGCTCTTTAGACTTTTTCAAAGACCTTATTTTATCGGAATTATTAAATGCCAGGGTATTGATTTCTGCAGCATTATTGCTGAAAATTAAAATATCAAATTCAGGAAGGGGGCCTAGTTTTTCAATTATCTGGCCATTTAGGTGATCAAATTTATAAAATCCAGGCAGAAATATGCTATCTGTCGGCTCTATTGCGAGCAAGATATTAATTAGCACTTTATAGTCTATCTTTTTATTGATTAAAAGCATGATAGCTGAAACTACGGCTGCCATGTCGGCAGTTGAACTGGCCATTCCCTGTCCAATCAGGAGTTCTGAGTCGATCTCGATTTCCAGACCGATTCCCTGAAGCTGATAATATTCCAGGGTTTTTCTGGCAGCTTTATAGCTTTTAGAGAAACCTTTATTTAGTTTGATTTTATTGGTCTCAGGTAGTAGTTTAACCTTAGCCTGACTGTAAAGGTTCACAGGGCAGGATATTAAGAAATCCTGGCCATCAAGCTGGCCCTGAATTAGTTCACCACAACTACCTGGGACTCTTACTTTTACCTGTTGCAATAGGGAATCAACTCCTGATTAAATCAAATTAATTTTAAATCAAGCTTATTAATGTAGCTGATATTACAAAAATAAGTAGAGATACATAAATCATATTTTTAAGCTTATTAATATCACTTGTTTCAAATTCTTTAACTGGATCTCCTAGATAAGCTCTAAAACTTTTCTGTCCATGATAATAATTTGTACCGCCAAACCTGACTCCAAGTGCCCCGGCAATTGCAGATTCAGGATAGCCGGCATTGGGGCTGGGATGTTTGCTGGCATCTCTTAAAATCATTTTGAATGAGGACCTATAATCAAGCCCTAATATTAATGAACTAAAAATAAAGCTGAGTGCTGTTAATCTGGCCGGAATAAAGTTCCAGAGATCATCAAAGCGTGCACCGGCCCAGCCAAAATTAATATATTTAGGATTTTTATAACCGACCATAGAATCGATTGTATTTACAGCTTTATAGGCCATTGCCAGCGGTACTCCTCCTATTAGAAAGAAAAATACTGGGGCCAGGATTCCATCAGATGTATTTTCTGCCATGCTCTCTAAAGTTGCCCTGATAACCTCTGGCTTTGAGATCTGACTGCAATCTCTGGCAACTATTTTATTAACAGAGTTTCTGGCTTCCTTTAAATCAGATACTGCCAGACTTTTTTCAACTTCTTCTCCGGCCCTGATCAGACTTTTAATAGCCAGGCAGTGGGTGAAAATTAAAAGGCTGATTAAATAACCCAGCCACTGATCTATTAAACCACCGACTCTTATTAAATAATAGCTGGCATAATAGCTGACCGAGACAACAATTATGACCAAAATTGCACCATTCAATTTCTGAATTCCAGTATTTTTAGTTTCAGGATAAAGGAACCCTTCAACTTTTTTTATTAAGCCGCCTATTAACATGATCGGGTGGTACTTTTGCCAGGGATCTCCGATGACTAAATCCAGAATGATTGCTCCAGTTAATATTAGAATTGTTGAGTTAATCCTGATCACCTCTATTTGCTGGCATTGTATGCCTCTGCTTTCATTAAGAATCTTTCCAGGAGTTCCGGGCAGGCAGAAAAATTAATATGGAAATAGCTGGCCAGGAGATTGTCCCTGAAGCTATAGCCAAAGGTCTTTTCACCAGATTTATAATTTAAGGGAATCTCTTCTGCCCTGTTAGCTATTTTTGAATAGTGGAATAGATGGCCCCTGGCTGACTCTCCCTTTTTAAATAAAAGGTTGTCTCGTAAAGCCTGAACTTCTCTGTAACCCATGGATTGGAGCTTGTCTGTCATCTCAATCTGAATGTCAAGGAGACCGGTCAGCTGGTATTGATTATCATCAGTATCAATAAACTGGTTACCTAAATAGATTAGACCACCGCATTCAGCATACACAGGGAGGCCTGCCAGTATTTTTGATTTTAAATCTTCTTTAAAGTTTATGTTTTCAGCAAGTTCTTTAATATATCTTTCTGGAAAACCGCCTCCAATGATTAAGGCATCGACTTCAGGCAGCTTATTATCTTTTAGCGGGCTGATAAAAACAGGTTCTGCCCCTAATTCTGCTATTAAGTCAAGATCTGACTGATAGTAGAAATTAAAAGCCTGATCCCTGGCAACTCCAACTTTTAATCCTTTAAACCTGGCATTTATCTCATCAGGACCTGAGGTTGTCAATTTTTCTTTTGAGCCTGAAAGGTTATAAATCTTATCCAGTTCAAAATGTTCTTCTGCCAGTTCTCTAAGCTGCTTAAAATAACTCTTTAGTGCAGGGCTATCTTCTGCAGGAATAAGGCCAAGATGGCTCTCAGGCAATTCAAGGTTTTGCTGGCGTGGAAGATAGCCTAATGCTTTTAGATTAACTGGTTCAGATTCTATTATTTCTTTGATAATCTGATAATGATTGAGGCTCCCAACATTATTGATAATAACTCCATCCAGATTTAAATCTGGATCGAAGTTTTTATAGCCATAAACCAGGGCAGCAATACTCTGACCGATCCGGGCAGCATCTACTACCAGAATTACAGGAGCATCAAGCTTTTTGGCGATTGAGGCAGTTGACCCTGTCATTTTTTTACCTTTGCCATCAAATAGGCCCATCACACCTTCTATTATAGAAATATCAGCCTCCTCTGATTTAGTTATGAACTTATCTTTAAGCTGAGTATCTGATAAAAAGTAGCTATCGAGATTGTAAGCCAGGTTAGCTGCTGCTTTTTTATGAAAACCAGGGTCGATATAATCAGGGCCAACTTTAAAGGGTTGAACCTCATAACCTCTGGAGTTGAATGCAGTCATTAAAGCAAGAGAAACTGTTGTTTTTCCTACCCCGCTTCTGGTGCCGGCTATTACTACTCTTTGTTGTGTCATTAGTTTAACCTCACTTTTAAAATTATTTTATTTCAATTAAACGACAGGTATTATGTAGGGGCGTTTGTTGACTGGATTTGGCTGAACTATTGCTTCTAAATTGAAGATATCTGCCAGCATATTTTGAGTGATTATCTTTTCAGGCTCATCAATTGCAATCTTTTTGCCATTATTTAAGACCATCAGCCGGTCGCAGAACTGGGCTGCCAGATTTAGGTCATGAATAATGGCTATAACTGTTATCTTCTCGTCTTTTATTAACTGTTTTGCTAATTTGAAAATATCGATACTATGATTGATATCGAGATGAGATGTGGCTTCATCGAAGATTAAGACCTCTGGTTCCTGGGCAAGTGCCCTTGCCACCAGGACTTTTTGGAATTCGCCACCGGATAATTCCTCTATAAATCTATCTTCAAAGCGTTCAAGGGTGAGCTTGTTGATAACTTTATTTACAACCTCTTTACCCCTATTATCATTATCTTTAAATTTTTTCTGATAGGGATATCTCCCCATTTCAATTACTTCTCTGACTGTAAAGTCGCCTTTAAGTTGACTCATCTGAGGTACTACGCCAATTTTTCTGGCAACAGTTTTTCGATTTAATTCAGATAAATTACTGCTTCTATTATTGAAATATATACTCCCGTTATTTTTTAAGATACCTGTAATATTTTTGACCAGAGTAGTTTTGCCAGAACCATTCGGGCCAATTACTCCTAATAATTCACCAGGCTTTACTTCGAAGCTTATATTTTCCAGGGCATTAATTTCCCCATAGTTATATGATACTTGCTCTGCTTCAATAATCATCTGATTTTAGCCCTCCTTCTAATAATTAGATATATAAAGAATGGTCCTCCGATAAATGATGTTATAACCCCAATCGGTATTTCTACTGGTGAGATAACTGTTCTTGCTACTGTATCTGCTGTCAATAAGAATAGGGCTCCTGCCAGTGTACTTAAAGGTAAAAGGATTTTATGATTATTGCCGACTAAGATTCTTAAAATATGGGGGATTACCAGACCTACAAAGCTTATTAAACCACCATAGGCGACTGAAATGGAAACAATAAATGTTGAGATTCCAAGGATTATCTTTTTTGTTCTCTCTACATTAACTCCCAGATATTTTGCCTCCTCTTCGCCACTCATAAATATATTTAGTTCGGCTCCAAAACAGTTCAAGATTATTATTCCCATTACTATTGGTGGCGTTGCATAGATTATTCTTTCCCAGGTGGCGTCACCTAAATAACCCATTAACCAGACTATTACTTGAAAGGAATCTTCGCCTATATAATAAATTAAAAAAGAGGATATGGCACTGTATAATGCTCCCAGACCGATTCCTAAAAGTATTAGCAGGGTAACTGATGAGCGTTGATTTACCTTTGAGAAATAATATATAATTGCTGCTGTAATCATCGATAGGATAAAAGCAAATAAGCCATAATATGATGGTGAAAAGCCTAATGTAAATGCAAGAACTGAGCCTAATGATGCACTTGCTGATATTCCCAGTAGATAAGGGCTAACAAGTGGATTTTGAAAAAGGCCCTGCATACTAATACCTGCTGTTGCCAGGGTTGCACCAACAAGCAGTGCCATTATATTCCTGGGCAATCTGATTCTTTCAATTATTACTGTTTCTGTTCTGCTTGCTGTAAGTTCAGTGAACCCGAGTCTGGAACTAACAATATTAACTATTGCACTATATGAGATTTCAACTGAACCCAGGCTTAAGGCATAGAGAAAGCCAAATACTAATAATATTATCAAGATAAGAGTTACTGGATAGACTTTATTATTCATTAGAAAACTCCTGGTTGAAAATTATTTCTTCTAGTTTTTCAAAATCTATATAGGTTTTAAATTTTTGAGCCAGTCTATCGTAATTCTTTAACCTTTCAGAATAACTGGTCGCATTATAATCTAATTTTTCCCGTTGTTGACCACAGCTATCTTCATCTGGAATAGAGAGTTCTTCTATAAATGGCATAACACCTAGCACAGGCAGATCTGTTAGTTCTTCAATCTGCTCTTTACCTTCCTTGAAATATTCTGGATTGCCATGAAATTTATTAATAATTATACCTTTGACTCTTTTTCTTTCAGAAGGCTCTAAGAGATCCAGGGTGCCTATGGTTGAAGCAAAGACACCACCTCTTTCAATATCGGCAATTAAGATAACCGGGGCATCGGCCAGTGCTGCAACTTTCATATTGACAAGATCTTTATCTCTAAGGTTAACTTCAGCTGGATTGCCTCCTCCTTCAAGGACAATTAATTGATATTTATCTTTTAAGATATTTAAGCTTATTTTAATTGCCTGTAACAACTTATCTTTTTGAGAAAAGTATTCTGCTGCAGACATACTTTTTATTGGACTACCATTTATAAATATTTTTGAATTATTGTCACCCTGGGGCTTCATTAAGATAGGGTTCATACAAGTTTCTGGATTGATACCAGCAGCCTCAGCCTGGAGTGCCTGGGCTAATGCGATTTCCGCTTCTCCTTCGATTTTGTATGAATCAGAGGCCATATTCTGTGATTTAAAGGGTGCTACTCTATAGCCCTGCTGGCTGTAAATCCTGCAGAGGGCAAGGGTAAAGAGTGTCTTGCCTGCATCTGATGCTGTCCCCTGAAACATTATTGATTTAGCCATTTCTATCCCTCCTGGCCAGGTTTAAAATACTGTCAATTTGTAAGCTCTCTTCTAGTTGTTGAGCTATATTCTCGATTTCTTCTTCAAGATAAGTAAGATCTGTACTCTGATCCAATTGAAGATGGGGGCTGGTATCTTCTTCTGGCAGATTAACTTTCTGTAAATAGGGGACTGTTCCTAATACCTGCTTGCCTGTATGCTTCTCTAAAAAATCAAGACCTGGCTTAAGAAGCTCGAAATCTCCTCTAAACTTATTAATTATAAGCCCTTTAACCAGATTTCTATCTTCTGAAGATAGAAGCTTTAAAGTTCCAACTAAATCTGCCAGGGCCCCTCCTCTGCTGATATCTGCTGTCAGAAAAACAGGGGTATTATTTAATCTGGCAGCAAACATATTGCCGAAATCTGGACCTACTCTATTTAATTCAACCGGGCTGCCTGAGCCTTCAAAAATTATTAGATCAAATTCTGATTTTAAAATGTCTAATGATTTATTGATTGCTTCATTGATTTTTAAATTTAATTGATGGTCTGAATCTCCAAATTGATATTGACCCTGCCTGATTCCATTTAAATATAATTCAGTCTTTCCTTCTCCAAGTGGTTTTACAAGGACTGGATGAAACTTGACATCTGGCTTAGAGCCGGCAGCAATTGCCTGGATTGTCTGGCCGATTCCAATTTCTATGTCCTCTTCAGTTAAATAGGAGTTAGATGACATATTCCAGGCTTTAAAGGGGGCAACTTTTAAGCCTCGATTATGAAAAACCCTGCAAAGTCCTGCAGCTATGAGACTTTTACCAACATTTGATGCTGTTCCCTGGATCATTATTGTCATGGCTTGTGAGGTCATTATTTTCTCCTTTCTTTTATTTAGTTGTTGAAAAGCTTATATTTGTCGCAAATAATATTTGATTAGACTAAATATTTTTTTGATATGTTTTTTTACGCATAATTTACCTCTTCTTCATATACTGAAACTGTGATTCCATTTAATCTAATTTTATCTAAGAGTAGTTCTCCTTGATTAGATGCTAAAATTGCCGCCGGTGAAGCTGCTGCTGAAACTCCAATTGTATCTTTAACAAAATCTGACTTTTTTATATTTAATTCATCTTCAATTTTTTTGATTTTATTTCTACTGATTATTTCAAGTTCTAAATTATATTTCTTAGTATATTCTAATATAGCTGGTTCTTCTGCTTTTAAATCAATTGTAGCCAGCTTTTTTATAGACTTTTTATGAAGGTTTAATTCTGAAATTATTCTGCTTATAGACACTTCAACATCTTTTAGAGATATACCTTTTTTAGCCCCAATCCCAATAACTATGTTCTTTGGAATCATCTGGAGTTGATTATCTTTTAAATCATGTTTATTATTGGAGATAATCAGGTCGAAACCTGGTTTTGAGCCTGAATAACTCAGGCGATCAAGTGAATAAAAATCTACCTTCTTCCATGATGGAACCTCAATATTGTAATCTGTATAAAGGTTTATTTTTCTATTGTTTACAAGTGCTGCATTGGCTTTAGTGAGTAAGTCAAATGGCTCCAATGAACAGTCTAATTGAGAAGAAAGCAGATCAACAGCCAATACTCCCTGAGTGTCAGTTGCAGTAGTTATAACTGGCCTGGCATTTAAAAGATCTGCTAATTCCTGACTCATTTGATTGGCCCCACCAAGGTGCCCGGATGCTGTACTGATGACATTTTTCCCCTGCTCATCGATAGTTATAATTGCAGGATCAGTTCTTTTATCAACCAGGTAATCCTTAATAAGTCTAATGACTATCCCTAAAGCCATTACAAATATCAGGGCATCATATTCTTTAAATTTTTCAACTATTAGATCTTTTAAGGATCGATAATAATTACAATCGATTTTACCAGTATTAAATTTTTCCGGTATATAGAGATCCAGGTCTTTTAAGTTATTCTTTAAGAGGGCGCCAATATGAATACCGCCTTTAGTTAAGGTTATTACAGCAAGCTTTTTCTTATTGACAAGAAGTTTATCCTTTGCCATTATTTATCCCTCCAGATATTCTATAAGTTCCTCAATATGATGATAGCAGACTGGATAAGCAATCTCTGGGCGTTTAATTATAATCACCGGTATTTTTAACTGACTGGCAGCTTTCAATTTTTCTTCCAACCCTCCAGTTTTACCTGCTGCCTTAGTTACTATAACATCTGCCTTATATTCTTTAAATGCTGCCTGGTTGAATTCGGTTGTAAATGGACCCTGTGCTGCCAGAATATTAACTGGCTTCAGTCCTATTTTATAAGCCTTTTTTAAGTATTTTATAACTGGTAATATTCTAGCAGTTATACGATTTTGATAATTATCAACCTCTTTAGCGAAAATATCCAATGATTTTGAGCCAGTTGTTAAAAAAATATTTTTATATTGGCTAGCTTCTTGAGCTGCTTCTTGATAGGATTTAACCTTTATTAAAAAGTTATTTGAATACTGCTCTAAATTTATGTTGTCCCGCTCAAAACGGAGATAATCTATATTTAACTCTGATGCTGTTGCAATAGCATTTATTGATGCATCTTCAGCAAAGGGGTGGGTTGCATCTATAATATATTCTATTTCTTTATCTACACAGAACTCTTTCATTTTTGAAGAATCTAGTTTGCCCTGATAGACTTTAACAGGATATTTAGATTCAACTATACTCTTTCCATACTTGCTTGTTACTGAAACAATTAATTTCTTATTTAAGCTGACTAATGCTTCAATCACCTGATAACTATCAGCTGTTCCTGCCATTATCCAGATCATAAATTATACCCTCTTGGAGTTATAAGTTTCCCTTCTGATATATAGCTTTGAGAATTACCTATAATCACTGTTGATAGCATATCTACTTTTTCTAAAGGCAATTTCTCAAGTGTTGTTAATAATTTTTCCTGGCCCTCTCTACTAATGTTTCTAACTATACCTACAGGGGTTTCAGGAGAACGCTTATCTAAAAAATATTCTTTAGTGAAATTAAGTTGTTTCTTTCTGCGACTACTTCTGGGGTTATAGAGAACTGTAACAAAATCTGCCTGAGCAGCAGCTTTTATTCGCTTTTTAATCTGCTCCCAGGGAGTTAAAATATCGCTTAAGCTAATAGTTACGTAGTCATGCATTAATGGGGCTCCTAATACTGCTGCAGCTGCATTAGCTGCTGGCACACCTGGAATTACCTCGACATCTATCTGGTAGTTCTTTTTAGTTATTAATTCCATTACTGGCCCAGCCATACCATAAACCCCGGCATCTCCACTGCTTATAATTGCAGTCTTATTACCTGCTGCAGTATATTCAATTGCTTTTTCAATTCTATCTTTTTCTTCACGCATACCACTGGTATATGTTATCTGGTTTTGAGAAATTATATCTTTTATTAGTTTTAGGTATGTTTTATAACCAACTATAACATCGACTTTTTGCAGAATATTATTGGCTTCAATAGTCATTTTCTGATTGGAACCAGGTCCGATACCAATTATATATAGTATTTTATTAGTTGCTGGCAATTTATTTCCTCCTTTAAAACTTTTAATATCCTGTTTATATATCAAATTACTGGTATTATAAATGGTCTTTTATTTGCTGGATTAGTTTTAATTAAAGCTTCTAAATCAAAGATGCTAGACAGCATTTCTTCTGTTATTATTTCTTCTGGGTTTCCAATGGATACCTTCTCTCCTTTTTTTAAAACCATTAATCTATCACAGAACTGAGCTGCAAGATTTAAATCATGAATAATAGCTATAACTGTTAATTGATTTTGTTTAATTAATTCCCTTGCAAATTTGAAGATATCTATACTATGATTTATGTCAAGATGTGAGGTAGCCTCATCAAAAATTAATATCTCTGGTTCCTGAGCTAAAGCTCTGGCTACTAGTACTTTTTGAAATTCGCCACCTGAAAGCTCTCCAGTAAACCTTTCTGTAAATTTATTTAAATTAAGTTTATCAATTATTTTATCTACTACTTTTCTGCCAGATTTATCATCTTTCTTAAACTTACTCTGATGAGGATAACGCCCCATTTCAATTACTTCTCTAACAGTAAAATCGCCTTTAAGCTGGCTCTTCTGAGGAACTACTCCTATTTTTCTTGCTATTGATTTTCTGTCTAAAGAGGATAATGATATTTCTTTGTTATTAAAATATACCTGGCCATCACTTTTTAAAACACCAGTTATATTTTTTACCAGGGTTGTTTTGCCAGATCCATTAGGTCCAATTACACCAAGTAGTTCTCCTGATTTTACCTGAAAGTCTATATCTTTTAAAGCCTGTAGTTGACCATAATTATATGAGAGTTTTTCTGCTTTTATAATCATCTAAGCTTTGCCCTCCTCTTAATTAGAAGGTAAATGAAAAAGGGACCACCAATAACTGAAGTAATAATTCCAATTGGAATCTCTATAGGAGCTATAACTGTTCTGGCTGTGGTATCTGCTATTAATAGAAATAATGCACCACCTAAAGAACTTAAAGGCAGTAAAATCTTGTGATTATTCCCAACTAAAATTCTTAATATATGGGGAATAACCAGACCTACAAAGCTAATTAAACCTCCGTAGGCAACTGAAATAGCTACTATAAATGTCGAAATACCTAAAATAATTTTCTTAGTTCTTTCAACATTAACTCCAAGATACTTAGCCTCTTCTTCTCCACTCATAAAGATATTAAGTTCTGAACCAAAACAATTAAGAATTATTATACCTAAAATAATTGTGGGAGCTGCATAAGTTATTCTCTCCCAGCTGGCATCTCCAAGATAACCCATAAGCCAGACAATCACCTGGAATGAATCTTCTCCACTATAATATATTAGAAAAGAGGAAATAGCGCTATATAATGAACCCAATCCAATACCTAGCAATAGAAGTAATGTAACTGATGAGCGCTGATTAACTCTAGAAAAAAGATAGATTATTGTAGCTGTTAACATCGATATTACAAAAGCAAACAATCCATAATAAGACGGGGAAAGTCCCATTGTAAAAGCTATTACAGAGCCTAAAGAAGCACTGGCCGAAATTCCAATCAGATAAGGACTGACCAGTGGATTCTGGAATAGCCCCTGCATACTAAGGCCTGAAGTTGCTAAAGTCGCCCCAACCAGTAAAGCCATTATATTCCTTGGCAACCTAACATTTTCAATTATTATTCTATCTGTCCTACTTGCAAAAAGTTCGGCTAATCCTAATCTTGAGCCAATAATATTAATGATTGTACGATAAGATATATCTATTGAGCCTAAACTTAGAACATATATAGATACCAGAATAAGTAATGAAAATAATATAGCTGTTATTAGAAAATTTCTTTTATTCATAATTAGGCTCCTGACTAATTGCGTTTAATAAACTTTCTCATTTAAAATTGTTATTCCCTCAATAACCCTTGGACCAAGCCTTAGAATATGTTCTGTTGCAGGCTCTATAATATTACCTTCTTTAACAGCAGTTAATTCCTGCCAGTTTGAGTTAGTTTCTATATCTTCTCTTCCTGCCATAACAAGGATAATATAATCAGGATCTTCAACAAGTATATCCTCAAAGGAGATAGTTAAACTACTATCATTATCATGGGGAAAAGCATTTTCTAAGCCAGCAAGGGTAGCAACTTGATCTGCAACACTCCCTCTACCAAATACTTTAGGTGGTTCTACAGTAGAGAAAATAGCTGCTGTCTTGCGTTCGTCATCTTCAGGTGATTTTTCAATAGCTTCTTCTATTTTTGTTTCTAATCTCTTTACTTCTATTTCAGCAGTTTCTAAACCACCTAAAATTTCACCATAAATAAGCATATTATTTAGAATATCATCAATATTATCTGGAGAAACAAAGGCAGTTCTATATCCTAATTCTTCAGCTTTATTTAAACCGGCTTCACTCATTGCAGCTCCCAGGATCAAATCCGGATCAATATCTACTATTTTTTCTATATTTATATTTCTAATAGTTCCGACATTATTCAGTTCATCTACTTCTTCTGGCCAATTGGCTGAGCGGGCTGATGTAGCTACCCCTACTAAGTTATCAAACTGACCGATCATATATAAAGATTCTGTTATTGCAGGATTTAATGAGATGACAGTTTCGACATCAGTTACATTAATCTCTTTACCCTGATCATCAATTAATATCTCTCCATCTCTAAGTTCCAGAGCTTCTGTCCCTGTTCCCACACTTAATAATAATAATCCAATAAGTAATATACCTGTTAATAGTCTTAGTCTTTTCATTTTAATCTACCTCCATTTAGTTTTTTATTAAATTATTAATCTTATTTAGATACATTTGCTGGACACCCTGGTATTCACCTAAGCCTTTAAGAATGTTTTCAACATTAAAGCCCTCTGATTCTAATAGATTTTGCCAGCTATCCCTGCCTTCTCCAGCCATATCATTGATAGCATGATCTCCAGCTACCAGCATTAATGGGGTTAAGACTATATTTTTACTTTTAGCCTGACTTAAATTTGAGATCACCTGATCAATACCTGGATAACCTTCAACAGCACCAATATGAAAATTACTGTAGCCTTCTGCTTTAAAGGTGTAATCTAAAGCTGGATATGTTGCGTTTGCAGGATGTTTGCTCCCGTGTCCCATAAAAACCACTTCTTTTTCTCGGGTATTTAAAGCTGAACTCAGGGTTTCAACAAGTTTTAGATAATCGGACTGATCTGTTAAAAGAGCATTCCCTAATTTAATTTCTTTAAATTGATTTTTAAATCTATTAACTTCTCTAGCAATTTCATGAAATTCACTACCATTTATTATATGGAGCGGCTGGACTATAACTTCCTCATAACCTTCTCTATATAACTCTTTTAATGCCTCTTTAGGATTATTTATCGATATATTGTCCCTCCTTTTTAATTTATTTATGATCATTTGAGAAGTAAATGCACGCTTGATATCATAATCTTTAAACTCACTGGCAATCCTTTTTTCACAGGCTTCAATCGTCTTTTTTCTGGTCTGATGATAACTGGTACCAAAACTCACTACCAGAATGGCTTTCTTTTTCTTATCTGCTTTCCTATATTGATGACTATAATTTTTATCATAGAGTTTAGATTTTTCTCCCTGACTGGCCAGGAAATCACCAACTAAAATTAATGCTGTCTTTTTGATATTAGCTTCAATTGTTTTTTCAGGTAAGTCAATTAAAGTTGTTCTAATAATTTTTTCTTCAGGCCAGGATACCTTAGCCACAACTGCAACCGGGGTCTCTTGATCATATTCTTTAAGGAGTTCCTGCTGGACTTCTTCTATCATTTGTACACTAAGGAAAATAGCCATTGAAGCTCTAGCTGAAGCCAGCTTTGATAACTCTTCTTTTTCTGGTACAGGAGTTCTTCCAGCCTGCCTGGTTAAGATTACTGTTTGAGAAATGTCTGGCAGGGTGTATTCAACTTCAAGGGCAGCAGCTGCTGCCAGAAATGAACTGACACCTGGAATGATTTCATAATCAATCTCATTTTCTTTAAAGAGTTCAATCTGCTCTTTAATAGCCCCATAAATTGAGGGATCTCCTGTATGAACTCTAGCAACATTTTTATTATTTTCTTTTGCCTCTTTGATAATTGCAATTATTTCATCAAGGTCAAGTCTGGCACTATTATAGACTTCTGCAGACTGGTTATATTTTAAGATTTCCTGATTTACCAGGGAGCCTGCATAGATTATAATTTCTGAATCTTCGATTGCCTTTTTGCCTTTAACTGTGATTAATTCTGGATCTCCGGCACCGGCACCAATTATGTAAACTTTCATCAAATGCCCTCCTTCTTAACTATAAGAGTTGATAAGTAGTTAATTTTTGATTTTTTGATTTCATCTATATTATCGATATAAAATTGATCGCTGAAACCTGTTTTGCTTCCTAAGAGCATTTTGTCCTGAAGCCCCTGGTTCTCAAGGATATTAAGCAGGTTATTTAAATCTGTTGTCGGCTTTAAGATAACAACTGTATTAAAATTATCCAGTATATTTTTAAACTTTTCTTCAGTAAAACCGGCTTCAAGGATTGCTAGATCGTCCCCGGCTTCTACTAGATGTAAATTATAGCCTGCTGCACAGGACAAGATAGAAGTCACCCCTGGTACAGTTTCAACTTCAAGTAATTGTTCTCTATCTTTTAATATTTCTTTAATATAAATAAATGTACTGTAAAGACAGGGAGCACCTAGAGTAATGAATGCACAATTATAGCCTTCTAGCAGTTTATCTTCTATTTTTGAGGCAATCTGCTGACGGCTCTCGTTTAATTTATTTTTATCCTTTGACATTGTAAAACTTAATTCAATTAATCTATCCTGATAATCAACTTTATCTTTTATGATCTTTAAGGCATTTGAATCTTTATCTCTTGCCTTTGGAGCAAAAATATAATCAACGTTATTTAAAATATTAACTGCTTTAAATGTTAATAAATCTGGATCACCTGGTCCAACTCCTATACCATATAATTTACCTGACAAATCATTCACCTCTCCTATTCTGATATTTAATAATGAATACCGGCCTCAAAGGTGCAAACATCTGATAAGAACCTTTTGTTTCTAACCTATTAACAGCCAGACTTATAATATCTATATTCAAATCATTTTTGTTGAAATATTGACTGGCTTCAGTTAAAGTGTTAAGAGTAACTGCTGTCATTACCAGGATGCCTCCTGGTTTTAACTTTTTTAATGATAAATCCAGTATCTCTATTAATTTTCCTCCACTGCCGCCAACAAAAATTCTATCTGCTTTTTTTAAGTTTTTAAGTTTTCCCGGGGCTTGGCCTGGAATGACTTCAACATTATTAAGATCAAATTTAGTTATATTTTCCTTTAATACTTCTACTGCACCAGAAGACCTTTCTAAGGCATATACCTGGCCCTTATCTGATGCCAGAGCTGCTTCAACTGTAATACTACCTGTTCCTGCCCCGATATCAAAAATGATATCCTCAGGCCCAGGCTGAAGCTTGGCCATTATAACAGATCTAATTTCAAATTTAGTCATAGGTGTATCATTTCTAATGAATTCTTCGTCTGGAATACCTGGCAGATTATATTTCCAAGTCTTCATCATAAATCACCATCACATTTAAATCTGAATAGTTTTGGGCTGCAATTTCTTTAAGACTGCCTTTTGTTATATTCTCGCTGGAATAAGAAAGGTCTTCACAGACAGCTGCTTTTTTATTTTTTATCTGATTTTCTATTAGTATTCTGGCTATCTGATCTGGAGATGAATTCTGGTCGGTCAAAAATACTATTTTAGGCTCATCTTTAACCAGATTTATAAAATCATCACTGATAGGATGGCCATGGAGGCTAACTATCTCAAGATCGTCCCATCTCATCTGTAACCTGGCAGCTGCAAGTTGAAGAGAACTTATACCTGGAATAACCTCAAATATATCTTTGTTGAACTCTCTCTTTAAATAATTCATAAGGCTAAATAACCCTGGGTCGCCTGAGACCAGTACTGCTATTTTTTTGCTCTGATAGTTTCTAGCGATAAATTCTTTGATTTTTTGAAGCTGAGCAGTAATCTCCATAGTTTCTTTATTTAAATCTGAAAACAGAGATAGGGCCCGCTTGCTTCCAATTAATACATCTGCCTCTTTTATTTTTTCTTCAGTAATTTTTAAAAGATAATCTTTACTACCTGGACCAATTCCTAAAATATTTACTTTAGCCAATATCTAATTCATCCTTTCTCAGCCCTTCTGAGCAGCCTATAAACCCTGCCTCAAAGGTGTAGATCATTGTATCAACTGATATATTCTTCTCCAGTCTGGTCTTGATTTTGTCTCTGATTTTATCAGCCAGCTGATTAAATATTTCGCTATTACCAGTAGCAATCATGTCTGCAGCTATTTCTTCAGCAGTATTAGCCTGCATTATCCTGTCAATAATCCCCTGACTGGCTCCATTTAGTGCTGCCTGGGCAGCTATAATTTCTCGCCTTCCGTCTGCTACTTTACTATGAGTATTAAAGATGCCACCAGCTATTTTAATTATCTTGCCGATATGGCCTATAATTAAAATTTGTTTCAACTCCAGGTCATTAGCTTCATCAAGGATATAGCCAACAAAATTGCTCATTCTGATGATTTCATCTTCCTGGTAACCCAGTTCAAAGGCTTTATTTTTGCCATGATTGCCAAAGACAAATACTAACTTTTCTCTGCCAGACTCAGCTGCCTGCTTAAGTTTTAGGGCTAAAGATTCTTTATAAGCCGATTCTGACATCGGTTCAACGATACCAGTAGTTCCGATTATAGAGATGCCACCTTCAATACCAAGATCTGGATTGAATGTTTTTGCAGCTGCCTTCTCTCCTTCTGGAACTATAATCTCTACTTCCAGGCCACTGCCAGGTTTCAAATAATCTTTAATTGCCTTTTTTATCATCTTCCTGGGAACCGGGTTTATTGCTGGCTGGCCAACATCTACTGCCAGGCCAGGTTTAGTGACCGTTCCTACTCCTTTTCCACCTTTAATAATAATTTCATTCTGCTCAATCTCTTTTATTTTAGCAATAATCTCAAGCCCATCAGTTATATCTTTATCATCACCTCCATCTTTTTTAACAGAAGCTAATGCAGATTTATCATTAAGGATATAATTCAAAATGTCTAATTCTACATCTATACCTGCTGGAGTTGGGATGATAATAGTCCTGTCTTTCTCATTTTTAAAGAGTAATTTAGCTGCTGCTTTTGCTGCTCCTGCTGCTGCAGTCCCAGTAGTATAGCCCAGTCTATATTCTTTGCCAGCTTTTTTTATATATTTGTTAAAAGCCATATTTATCACCTACATGTAAAGGATCGAGTTGATTATTGATGCTGCTACAGCACTCCCTCCCTTTCTTCCCTGCAATGAAATATGAGGAATATCTGACGCAATTAATTTGTCCTTTGATTCTGCAGCCCCAACAAAGCCGACTGGTGTTCCGACGATAAAATCAATCTGTATATTTTCTTCCTGGTTTAATCTGATTAATTCAAAAAGAGCAGTTGGAGCATTACCGATTGCAAAGACTTTTTTACCTGGTTCTTTAACTGCCTTTCTCATTGACATTATTGACCTGGTAAGACCTGTCTTTTTAGCCTCTTCTCGAATTTGTTGATCTGCAATATAGCATTTTAACTGACCACCATATTCTTTTAATTTGTTAGTATTAATGCCAGCTTTAAGCATATTTACATCAGTAATAATATCGGCACCTGATTCAATTAATGATCTTAGCTGGTTAATGCCATCTGGTGAGAGCTTTACTTTATCTACCAGGTTAAGATCTGCTGTTGCATGAATAACTCTTTTGATGACCTGTTTTTCTCTTTCGGACCCTTTTAGCTGATTTAGTTCTTTTTCTATTATTTTCATACTCTTTGATTCAATTTTTTCTGGGTTATTATCCTGCATACTTACCACCTCTTTAAATTCATTTATATAAGAAATAAATTTTATTATAATAAAAAATACCCAACCCGAAGGTTGAGTATAAAGAGTAAATAGCCACATTTAGATATAGTTCAGCCTATAAAAAGACCTGATTTGCCTATAATAATGCAAAAAGAGTGCTATAAAGCTGGCTATTTATCTACTCTACCTGCTTTCGAGGTCTCTGTAGATAAATACTACCAGGCAGGTCTCCTGACTTACAGGATTAATGATTATTCCAACCTTCCCTGCTATAATAAGCAAGTGGTCATTATGAAATAATCTCCTGATTACAGTGGCGGGCCCGTTCAGGTTTTACACCTGATTCCCTATTCTCCTCTGGCCGTAACCAGAGGCACCTGATAATATAATATTTTGTTTTCTAATTTAATTATTCAAGATAAAAATTAAAATTCCTTTTTTATTTCTTAAATCTTTTTTATTAAAGGCTTAGCAAGAAATTTTTGCTAAAAGAAAATTTCCTCAATGTTTTTAATTATAAAGGTGGCATAGATATTGAATATAGCTGCTTCAGTTTTTTCAGATAATCTTTCATAGGATTCAGTTTCAGTTAATTCTGGGTTTTTCTCTGCATAGTCTAAGGCCATCATACCATCTCTATCCTGCATGGTTGGATCTGCACCAAAATCCAATAGGGTATGAATAATTTCTTCTGAATTATTGAACAATGCTTCATTATCTTAAATCAAAAACGAATGGAGCTCATAAACAAATATTGCCTGATTAAGCCAGTAAAACCACAGTATTGCAGAACCTATGCCTATATATAATGAATGGTCCCTGTCATATTTAAGGAAATAAATAAATCCAAGGCTGACTAATGTTACAATTCCAAATATAAGAGGAATATGGCCTGCTGGAGGCTGATATATAAAGAATAGATACTGTAAACTACCATGAATAAATATATTAAAGACAATTATGCTAAAAACTATGCCTATAAAAGCAACCAGAGGTGTATCATTTGTCAGGTTACTGAATTTTATGGATTTTTTACTCAATAAATATATAATTATAAATACCAGTAATACTGGAACCAGGATATTTACCAGGCCGTAATTGAATCCAACTATAGGATAAAAAAGATGGATTCCTAAAATAGACAATAATTCAAGTGGCGTTTCGATAGTGTTGAATCCCATCAACTCCATAACTCCAATCTCTTCTGGTTCTATTGTATTTGAATAATATATATCTCTTCCAGGAGAGGCTGCTTCTGTCCAGAATAAATGATGTTTATCTTCATGTTCTATTACATTTGAATTACTGCTGAAATTATAAGCCGGAAATATTCGTTTGTTTTGTAGGCCATTATCGCCTTCAGAAAAGCGATTTTTAAAGAGGGCTGCCTGTCCTCTTATTTCAAGATTACGGGAATTGATAATTACTTTTTCGTCACCATCAACAAAAAATGATGGATTTATACCAGGATTGCGGGAGAACTCTTGAAAATCCAGTTCATTATTTAAATGTCCAGTTATGATTATATTATTATCAATGTCACTATCAAGTTGAACCCAGGATAACCATAGCTCATTATTGTATTCTCCAATTTTTATGTTGGCATTATTTCCATAGGATTGACCAAGTTCTTCTGTTGCCTCAAATTCTCCAGTTTCAGTATCTAACTGACTGAGATTAAGTAGATAGCGGTTAAATCTATCATCATCACTGGAAATGAACATTTTCTCTGGATTAATTTCCTGCCAGGCTAAGAAGACTTCATTATCGATAGAGGCTAACTTTGGATAGCCTATACCCTGTTCAAAGGTATGGGTTATTGAAAAAATTTGTTCTTCATAAAGCTCATCATAACCCTTAATGGATAGAATGTTTTGCCCTAATTCTTGATCCCTTTCACTGTAGGCTAAAATAAGCATATCATCAGTTTCAGTAATGCTTAATGAACCTGGAAAACTTATATCTTCCTGCAGAGTAACCGGGTCACTTTCAGCAGTTAGATTTTGAGATTTTAGGTTTTGATTGCTGGAGCTTGAACCGGCAAAATAAAAGAGGTAATCTTCATCTGCAACAGAGATTGCCTGGGGAGCTACTACCTGGCCTACTCTGACAGGTTCAGCTTCTGCCAGAATTTCGCCACTGTAAACTATATCTTTTTGTTTAATAATTCTCTGGCCATCATCATCTTCAATGGTAAAAAGACTATAGCCCTGATCATTCAATAGAATATCATAGGATCCAGTCGGTACGTTTGCAGCAACTTGAACTGGCTGTGACCAGTCTTCTAATCTCAGATGCTGAATTTCATCTGGATTATTCTGATAAAAATTAAAATAAAATAAGGATAGTACCAGCAGGATTACAAATGAACCGATAAAAAATAGTAGAATAGGCCTTAAACTCTTCAACTTAACCCCTCCAGTTTTTGTGATATAAATATTTATTAAAGCTATCATTTATCTAATTAGTGATTGCTTAAAATTTTCCTTTTTATTTTTTTGATTTTTTGATATTAGTTTTGAATTACTATCGGTCTGATCTCAGAAAAGTTAATAATCAGAGAAAGTAAGTGCAAGAAAGGTCGAACTTGCAAAAGTGCTGCATTGTTGTAACATTTTAGGATAATAGAAAACTGAAAGAGCGATTCTTTGAGCCAGACCTGTAGTCCAGCCCATAGAATCGCTCTAAATTAGCTTTACTTTTATACTTCTGGAATCATATCCTCTAATTCGTCATCGATTTCCATTCTTTCAATTTTCTCTGAAAAAGCCTTAAACCTGGGGCTAATAATTTTAAGTTCTGCCCCAACTTCAGACATGATAGGCTGGATTTCCCTAACAAGATATTGATTAACTAAGGCCTCCTCTTCCTCTGTAATATCAAAATCCTTTGGAGAGTTTTTAACTTCTTTTAATAATTTGGCTGGATCTTTTTTGCCAGATATAATATCATCTGTTATTTCAACTGAGTTGTTTTTTAGTTCTGCTAAATATTTTTCATCATACTTTTTATATAACTTATTTAAAATACCTGCAAGCTGATCCTCAACTTCAAGCTCATTATAAGAATCGAGTTTATTTATTAATCTTTCCCAGGCCGCTTTTTTCTTTTCATCATCTAATTTTGAATCAAGGAGGTAAGAGCTGTTGACTGCAGCGAAAATATATCCCAGTTTACCTGGGAACAACCTTAAAAACTCCTTTAAAAGATAATCTTCTCTTTCTTTTGCTGCCGATTCGAATTTGCTTTCTTCAGCCGCCAGTCTCCTTAGAATATCCTCGCTATCCTGTTTAATTAGGTTAGATAAGATCTCCTTTTCAGTTTCTAGTGACTCTAATTCTTTTTCGATAGTTTTTATCTTTTCCAATATAACATTTTCTAAGTTGACTTCTCCTGAAAATATTTTTTTTATTTTTGTAATTGAAAGGCCATACTTCCTTAACAAATTAATTTTTTTAGTTTTTCTAAATCCTTTACTGTAAACTCTCGATAATTATTTTCTGGATTCTTATCTGGAGATACAAGTCCCTCAGATTCATAATAATAGATGGCTTTTCTGGTTAACCCTGTCTCTTTCATTACCTGATTAATTAACATGTAAATCCCTCATTTCTTTTGGTTTAAGTTAACTATAAACTATAACCAAAGGTTAAAGTCAAGGGCTATATAGATATTAAGATTTTAATGAATAACTATCTGATATTTCGGTTTTCAGGTTTTAAGATAAATAACAGCTAGATTCCTTTATAACCACCTTTAAGCTGTTCTGTATTCATAGTTTTTCCATTTCCTGGCCAGTTTACGCATATCCAGGACTGGTATTCCGAAGACTTCTGCTGCTTTATTAATGGTTATCTCTTCATTTATTATTAGTTTTCTGACCAGGGCCTGAAGTTTTTCATTTTTATTAATATAGTCCTCTGGTTCAGGCTCGGTTTTGTTATAACCGGCATCTTTCAGC
This sequence comes from Halonatronomonas betaini, assembly GCF_015666175.1. Classification (NCBI taxonomy): domain Bacteria; kingdom Bacillati; phylum Bacillota; class Clostridia; order Halanaerobiales; family Halarsenatibacteraceae; genus Halonatronomonas; species Halonatronomonas betaini. The sequence continues at coordinate 150,926 of NZ_JADPIE010000002.1, forward strand.
TTTTTAAATAATGAACCTAATATTCTATTGTCAATATAACCATATTCTTTTAAAGTAGTGATAAGTGCTTTTGCACTAACACCAAATTCCTGCTTCTTTTCTATTATCAAGTCTAAATCAATATAGCCATCAAAGTAATAGCTGTAATTTTTTAATACATTTCTCTGGATAAGAAATGACATGGCAAAATGATCCGCTACCTTTTCCCTGATATCCTTGATTCTGCTATAACCTTTTCTGGTGGAATTAAGGTTAGTTCTTTTATATAGTCTTTTCCATGTTCCTGGATATAGCTTTCAATTATTTTAAAGCCGTAATAATAGCTGAGCCTGGGAGGCCAATCAGGGACCTGAGTCAATTTTTCTTCCTGCATGGCTTTAGGGGCATTAAATAATAATATTGACTCATCCAGACTTTTCTCTTCTATTAATTTGAATAATTGCCGGCCATACTCTGCCTCATTAGCTTTTATCTGCTCTAGCTGCTCATCTGAGTAGAGCAATATTTCCTGCAGGTTATAAGAACTATTTAGCATAGATGAAAAATAGGCTGCCAGGCCATCATCAACAATTAAATTTTTAAAGCTTTTCTCTCGATTGATACCCTCTTTTTTGAGCCGGCTGTAATGATAGATATGGAATAGTTCATGGCTGATTGAGGGCAGAATGACTTTTTCTAAATCTCCATATTCTCTAACTACTTCCATTGCTATAACTATAATATTCCGGTTATTAATTTGATCAATATAAAGACCTGAGCGGAAATCGCCTATGAGAAAGTAGATATCAAAATCTTTGATCTCACCTAAAATACTGTTAGCCTCTTTGATAGTCTCTTCAACCTGGATAAATTTAAAATCTTCGATTGCTTCGATTACAGGCTTAAATTTTGCCTTTTTCCAGCCAGCTACCATTTCCTTAAGCTTATGGATATCTGAGCTGCCCCAGCGGCTAAAATGATTATCTAAGACCCTTTGGTTGGGCAGATAATAATGTTCTCTATATCTTTTCCGCCTGATCAGATTCCAGGTCAGGATAGACTTTTTTATCATTGATAATTTGAATTGCATAGGAAGATATAAATATTATTTCTTTTTTGGTTTTTATTATATATAATAGGTTTAGAGGTGATAAATTTGAACATTTTTTCAGAAAGATTAAAGGAATTAAGAGAGTCTAAAGGACTAACAATGGTTGACTTATCAAGAAAAATGGGTTCAATATCTCAGTCAGCTCTATCCAATTATGAAGCTGGTACCAGGAAACCAGGTTTAGAAATATTGATGGAATTAGCATATTTCTTTAACTGTTCTATGGATTATCTGGCTGGAAAAACTGACTATAAAAACCAGGATGAACTATTAAAGAAATACCCTATTGAAGGAGAAGATGTCTTAGAAATTATTCAAGGTATAGAAATTTATGAAGAGAGTGGTTTATCGGTAGAAGAAATTAAAAAGCTTTATGAGTATATCAATATTATTAAAGACATTTAAATTAATTTTATTGCACATAAAAACGCTTTTCCTTTCTATCACAATTGATCGGATGAGCAGTCGATACATTTATTAAGATCTATCCAGGAGCAGAAAATCTATATCAGTATGATCAGAGTACAGCAGCCTTTCCAGTTCTATTTTTAGGGCTACCGATTGCAGCTTTAGTTGCTAAAAACTCTAGTTATAATATAAAAATGAATAAAAAGAGTATCTTTAACTTTGCAGTTATTTTCCTGATTATTGAATAATTATTATTTAGAGGCATTATTTTTTCTCTGGCTGCCAGTATATCAGAAATCAATATAGTTACATTTAGCCTGGCAGCAATAGTTTCAGCTTTTGCTTTCGGTATCACTCATCCATTACAAGTAAAAATACTCTTGCAAAATTCCATTACTTCCTGGTCTACTCTTACTGGATATTTATATCCAAGCTCCTGGCCGACTTCTTCAGCTAATCTTCTAAAAATATCAGTCATCTTAATAAATGCTTTCCAGTTAGCTGTTATATCAGCTCCTGTATAGGTTTCTTCTAAATCAGCCCAGATTTCTGGCCTAAGGTAATCCTTGAAATTTTTGCCTAATGCACCGGTTTCCACTGACCAGTCGTTTTCCAGCCCGATATACCAGTCTATGATTTTATGTAAATATGAATATCTAAGGATATTATCCAGCATATACTTAGCATAGGTTATCTCATCTCTCCAGAGATATTTGGGAACGTAATAGGCATTCCACCAGAACTCATTTACAAGGGTTTCATATTCTTCTTTGCCTGGCTTATTGATAATATACTCTGAATAGGTCGGCTCTGTTAACTGGCAGGTCAATTGATCTTTATCGATTAAGACTTTATAACCGTTATCATATGCATCTGGCTTTATCTGTTGCTGATCTGTAATCTGGAAATCTATTCTGACGCCATCTTTAAATAAAATAAGCCTGGTAATCCAGTTGCCTGGCTTAAAGCCTGTTGAACGGGGTTTATAAGGCCAGCGGACCATAATAGGACCAAATGGCTCAAGCCAGCTGTCATCTTTCTTGAAGATACTCAGATCAGAAACATAAAGTTCGATATCATAATCAGATAGAAAATCAATCTCTGCATCAGGCTTTACCCGGGAACTTGTTAAGATTGCAGCCCTAATAAAATCTTTTTCTTTAGCCCATTTTTTAAATTCTGATAAAACTTCTTTTTCTGTTCTCATGAGAACCTCTCTTCCAGTAAATTCAACCCTGCAAAAATTAAGTTACTGCCTGGCCTTCGATGGTTACCAGGCTGTTGCAGAAGAGGTGAAAATAATTATAACCCTCTCTGGCCCATAGAGCATGGCAGCAACTCGATTGCCGCTGTGATCTATATTGACAATGTGGCCTGTAGATAAGATGGCGTTAGTTCCTGTGAGATGCCAGTCAGTTAAAAGAGATATTAAAAATACCTCGACCGCTTTTATATGTCATGGTCAAATCTTTTATTTCATTTAAAGACTTAATATCTCTCCCCACAGCAATTATTTTACTCCCAGGCTTTTCCTGGCCATTTCTCTATATTACCTTAGCCCAGATCTAATAGCGAATTCGGCAATATCAAGTGGATATGTGGCATTATATTCTATAATATGTTTCATCATATTTGGCCAGACATAACCGCCTGCTTCTTGATAATAAGAGATGAGCTTATCTAGAGCCTCTTTACCAAAAATCATATAGTAGGCAACAAAATCTTTTGCAATGTCACTAACTTCTGCTTCTGTCCAATCGATTAAGCCTGTTACAGAAGAGTTATCATCAATTAGAATATGACCGGCATGTAGCTCTCCATGTATTAAGGCTGTTCTATCAGGCCATAGCGAATCATCATCAAGCCATTTTTGCCATCGCCGCCAGAGTGTCTGATTAACATTGAACTCTTCTTTAACCTTTTCCATGCGGGTTCTCATATTCTTGCGACATTGATCAATTGTTTTGAGTTCAATACCTGTATTTGCAAAATCCTTAAGATTTATTTGATGTAAAGATACCATTGCTTCGGCCAGAGTTTTGATAAACTGTATAGGTAAATTCTTTTCATCTATTTCCCATATATATCTCTCGGCCTCTGGATCAATCGTTCCAGCAGGCACTCCTGTTAATAGTTGATAAGCAATTAATTCTTCAGTATAAATTTCCCAGATAGGCACTTCTATAGATATTTTGCCATTTACAAAATCAAGAATCTCTTTTTCTTTCTTACTTATGGCCATTACATCTTTTCTTCTAGGAATCCTTAACACCCAGTCTTTTCCCTTTTCAGATTGTGCCATAATAACCTGGAAATCAAGGCCAGACTCATTATATTTTAAAGACTCTTTTTTTAAATTCAGCCCATGTTCCCTGGCCATTTCAATAATTTCTTTTTTATCTTTACTCATTTTTTTTACACCTTCTTTTTTTTAATATAAAGAAAAACAATATCAATATCAGATATAGTCATGAAATCTTCTTTTTTATTGATTTCTCTTCACTGGCAGCTATAAGACCTTCTACTCCAGCCAGTAGTCAGAGAGATAACCTTTGTCTTCTCTATAGAAGGAGTAGCTTTAATCGGCCCGATTGAGGAAGTATCGGCTGTTATTTTAATATTTAAAGACGCCAATGTTTTTCTAGCAATAGCTCCTGCAGCGACCCTGACAGCTGTTTCTTGTCCAAGAAGCACGGCCACTTCCCCGGTGGTCTCTAAAACTGTATTTTAAATCATAACTATAATCGTATTGAGCCAGGCGATAAACATCTTTTAAAGCAGAGTAATCTTTGGATTTCTGATTTTTATTAAAGATTATCATAGATATAGGTGCCCTGTTGTTCTTCCCAGGAATACTCCTGATAATATTTCTATTTTATCTCCTTCTTTTCTCAGGGTAGCAAAAGGAGACTGGCAGGACAGCCATCTATTACAACTCCCAGACCCTTCCCATGGGATTCACCCCAGGTTGAAATTTTAAATATGTTTCCTAATATTGAACCTGACATGTCAGATCACCTCTCTGTTTCTTCTGTGAATTCACTGTTATAAAATATAATTTCATCAATACTTTTCTTCTTTGTAACCTTCATTTCATCATTAGGGTATCCAAAAGCTATTATTTCTGCTGGAATGTAACTCTCAGGCAAACCTAATAATTTAGATAACTGATCTACTTTAAAATAAGAAACCCAGGTAGAACCAATCCCATGTTCTAAAGCTGCCAATACCATATGAGTTCCAACTATCTTGGTCTGATGTTCCTCTTGATTTAACTTACTATAAAGTTCTTTATCCATCTTTTCAATTTCATGTTCTAACTCCGGAAATCTTGCTTTTTGTATATCCCTTCCACCTCGTTCATCTGATACTATATAAGTACATAAAACAATTAATAAATTTGCATTTCTAATCCATTTTTGATTATATGCTATTTCAGAAATTTTCCTGATCAACTCTTGATTATTAATAACCCCAAATTTCCAGGGCTGTTCATTACCACCTGAAGGCGATATTCTCCCTGCTTCAAGTATATAATTAATAATTTCATCAGGAATATCTTTATCTATAAAATTACGGACACTAGACCGCTTCTTTAGTAAATCCAATAACACCTTACATCTTCCTTTCTACTTATAATCTAAGTACCTCATTCAAATAATTTTAAAGCCGCTGATATATGAAACTGTTGCTGAAACTGGGGAAATTCCTACTATATGGCCCTGGGCCTTTTCAAAAATTAAGGATTATCTTTTTCTTTAGCAGTTAAACTTATCTCTTCCCTTTAATTCTGTCTCTGTCTGCCTGGCCTTCGATGGTTACCAGGCTGTTGCAGACTCGCTGGGTGGATGTACAGTCGATACATTTATTAAGTTCTACGCAGGGTGGATTGAAAACTAAACTAACTTTTGAGTTATTTTTCCTTCTCCATTTCTCACTAATATATCTGCATAAGCACCATTAATAAAAGTCAATTGGGGAGGTAGATGTCCTAAATCGACTTCATAAATAACTGGTACCTCTAAATCGGATAATGCATACTCTAATGCATCAGTAAGTCTAAAGTCATCTACATCTCTATATCCGTCAACCCTTCCATATAATATCCCCTTACAATTTTCAAACCAGCCATTCATTTTCATTTGCCACAAAGTTCTATAGATATCAGTTGAATTCATTTCGCAACTCTCAAAATACCAAATCAAACCATCTTCTTTATAATCATTTTTATATCTTTTTACCAGATCAAAGGGAGTTCCTATCAATTTGCAGATGACATCTAGATTTGCTCCTATCAATCTTCCCTCACAATTGGCTTCCTTCTGATTGCCTAGAATCATCCATTCTACCTTTTCAGTTAAATCATAAGCAGGGAAATTATTTTTTGTTACCTCCAGCCATTCTTTCTGGTAATAGCCTAAACTGAATTGTGTAAATTTCTCTCCTGCTTTCTTACTTAAAATATCTAATACCTTTAATACAGATCTGTCAATTGAATCATTACCAAAATCAAGTAAATTAGGTCCATGTGCTGTTGCAATATTAAGTTTTAAAGTTAATACAAATAATAAAGTGCTTGTATCAGAGAAACCTAATACCCATTTAGGCTTAGCATTTTTTAGTTCTTCAAAGTTTAAATATGGAAGCATATCCATTAAAAATACTCCACCCCAGGGAGGAACAATTGCTTTTACATTCTCATCTAAATACAATGATGTAAACTCTTCTGCCCTAACTTCAGCTGGAGCACTGGTTAATTTCTTTTGTTTTCTTACAGATGCTGTTTCAATAAAATTATAACCTAATTCTTTTAACTGCTTTTTTGCATTATCTAGCTTTTTCGCAAAAACTCCGGTTACACCTGATGACGGTGCTGTAATTCCTATTGTATCTCCTTTTTTTAATGGTTCTGGATATTTTATCATTAATTAGTCAACTCCTTAAAAAAAATACATTTAATCATTATTGTAGATAGCTCAGTATTAAAGATATAAATGTTAACAGTTACTTATAATATATATTTTATTTTAATAATCATAGGAATCAAATATTTTACTTTAAATTCAAAATAAACTTTTGCAACAAAAGTTGTCTAAAAGAAAATGTCATTGCTTAGTAAAGTGAAATTTTTAAAATAAATATGAGTTTAATTAACTAAATGTCCACTATCCTTTAGATAATTTACAATTTCACTAAGCCCTGCCGTATTTATTGCTAAATTAATTTTCATAAAGAAAAGCAAAACTATTAATTTTATTCAATATTAAAGGGTAGTCTATTCTAATTCCATTAAAAATTTTCGAATATCTAATTCAGAAATTAAGTTATTATTTTTTAAATTATGATAAATATAAGTCTTCCCTTGTTCTAAATGAGAAGAACTTATACCATATTCAATTGATTTATATGCTTCGAGATATGCAGCTATTTGATCTGATAAACCAATTAGCTCACCGTCAAGTGGTGAAAACTCATCAAAATTATATTCATCATTTATTTTTTTTATGGTCACTTCTTTAATTTCTTCATTTTCAATAATTTTATTTTTGAATTCTTTTTCAGTAAAATATTTTAATTCTTTTTCAATAAAGTCTTCGATTAATGGATATAGTTGTTCAGATACAATTTCTTTTTCAATTCTCTTAACAATATCAGGTAATTTTTCTGTAGCTTTTTTTACTGGAGAAATTATATCTCTAGTAACTGCTTCTGGTAAATCATGAAATAAACCAGCAAAAAAATTATTATAAATTCTTTTGCCCGTTGGATTAAATTCACGTGTTATTAATAATGATAATATTGCTACAAGCATTGAATGACCTAAAACTGATGTCTTTGGGATTCTTGGAGATTGTCCCCATCTTACCTGATATCTCAATTGTTCAATCTTTGTAACAAAATCAAATAATTCTTGTTTCAAAATTAATGATTGCAACCCTTGGATGTCAGAAAATTGTTTAATATCAGCATTTAATTCTTTCTCTATTCTTTGCAAATCAGGAGTCATTGTATTTGAATTTTTAATTATTTCAAATTCTCTTAAAGAAGAATATTTATGGGCAGCTCTTAAAATTCTAAAATTTACATCATCTAAATTTTCCTTTTCATCTATATATTTATAAAAATTGTCTAGCAAATCTTGGTCCTCAATAATTATTTCATATTGCTGTACTACCCATTTATTTAATTTTTTAAATTCTTCGGGATATCCATCTTTAATTCTTCTATGTACTGGAGCTTTTATATCAGACAATACTATTTTTTTTAATAACTCAAATAAACCACCATAGATAATCTTATCCCACTCTATATCTTTCCCGCTTTTCTCTTCATACTTACCTAAAAAGTATGCAATCATCATTTTATGCCCACTTCTATCCATCTCATTTAATACAATTGGACGAATTCTATCATTCCAGCGTTCAATAGAAAAAGCTTCAAACAATTTTAATGCAAACAAACTATTAATCATTTCGATCCTCCTTGCTTTTGTATGAGTTTTATAAGTTAATAAATTGATAGTTTGAAAATATAAATAAATTAAGCAAACAAATCAATAATTTTATCTTGCCACGATTCTCTATGAATAATACGCTTCTCGTGGAGGCCTTCATCTAGTAGTTCTGCCTTTGTTAATTGAGATAATTGCTTCCAATCATCTGACAAAACATAAGTGGCATTTCCGTATTCTGTGCTTTCTAAAACATATAAATCATTTTCAGGAAAACCAAAAATAAAATAACCCTTAAAACCTGATTGTCCAATTGCTACAAATTCAGGTTCAAAATTTTTAATTAAATCCAATCTATTTCTCAATACAGGTTGCTTGCCTTTAGGCTTAGTTTTTATAATTTCCTCTAATTTTGGCTGAACTTTTTCCCAAGGATATTTACCTTTTGGCAATACTTCCCAATTTAAACGTTTCAGTTTAGGAGGAGATATTTCATCTAATTCTTTTGTGAATACCTCACACCTACCAAAAATTTCTAACAACAAATTAATACCATCTTTTATATTATCGATATTTGTTTTTCTATATTCAAAAACATAATTAATTTTAATGAATTGAGTTGAATTAAAAACATAAGTTAACTCAAAAGATGATGGTTTTATAAAAGTACGTGGATATCTTTCATAAGGAACATCAACTATTTTTGAACGTTTAACTTTTTTATCACGACCTCTAAATTCTTCCCAATGCCATTCTCTTTGCATATAAGCAGTTTCCATTTCTCTATCTTTATGTTTAATATATTTACCTTCTGCATTATAGCTTGAAACTGGACCAATATCTGCATTTGGTAAAATTGTATCACCATTTGATATGTTTTTTGGAAAACCAATTTTTTCTAAATTGAAATTGTCATCTGGTTGTATTTTTACTCCAAGTATAAAATTAGCTCCTTCTGATAAAAAACCTAAATATTTAACTACATTATAAATTCTTGTTTTTGAAATTATCATATTTATCCTCCTGGTTTATTTATTCTTTAAGAAATTAAAAATTTATTTTACATGAGCCCAAAATTATATATATTTCAACCTACCACTCATCCATATCCTTTACTTCATCCAATAATTCATCTAGAATATCTATCATCATTTCCTGGTGGTCTTTGACTGCTTTCTGGAATTTATACCAGTGGGTGTCTTCATAATTATCATGGTCTGCCCATGTATAGTCTTTAAAAAATGCATCTTTCAAATTAAAATCCTGATAAAAAATTTCAATAGTTCTTTCTTCAGGATAATCTTCACATATTGCTTCATTAAACCATTTGAACTTATTGTAATCTGGGATTCTTTTTCCTGAGTAAATATCTTTAAGTGCTAATTCTTTATACTTATCAATTCTAAACTCTTTAGTATCTTCATTATAAATAATCTCTTCAATATCGGTAATTAATCTTTCTTTATTGCTTTTGTTTATTGAAGAATTAGTTTGATTTGATAATTTATCATAAAGATATGAGATTGCTTCTAAAAACCTCTTGTTGTTGTCTATTTCTGAATTAATTAAGCGATTATCTTCCCATACTAATCCAGGCCTATCAGGTTTATGTCCTGCATTAGCATGACATAAATTAAGAGGGTTTAAAAATGATTTTGAATTATATGAATCTGTAGTTCCGATAAAATTTTGGTGTGACCAGGTGTCAAGATAAGCATGAGCTGCAAGCCCTATTCTATATAGGTTGCCGGATTCTAATGCTTTATCTATCATTTGATTGGCATATATACTATTAGGGGTGGTTGTTAGAGTGGGGTATTCATCTTTGGTGATCTCTCTAGAGTATTGTTCAGCTTCACCAGGTATAAAGTGGAATAGTGAATAGATTCTTTGAAGTTTACCTTGAGGTTTAGTTATATTGAATGTTTGGCTAATATAATTTTCATAAGTAGTGTCTCCATTAATTTCAAAAGTAATATCATTGTCATCAACATATTGAGAGGAATAAGCGATTACATAAGCAGAATCTGGGTCAAATCCAGCAATAACAGACGTCAAATAAGTCACGTAATAGTGAAATTCAATATCCATTAATTTAACCTCCCAGGTTAGTTATTAACAGGCATTTTTAAATCTAATATATATAATGGACTTTCATTATATCTTTTTAGTACAAATCTTAGGGTTTCTTCAAAATCATACTCGGTTTCAGATATTAATAACTTTATAAACCCTTTATTATTTAATCTAACGTGACCATACTCTTCTCTTTTTTTGTCTGCAAACTCAAATGAATCTTCATCTGATTCTGAAGCTTCTAAAGTTTTTATAACTATTAATTTATTAGTTCTATCAAAACCAATTTTAATTGAATGAGGTTTGCCAAGTTTTTTTACTGCTGACTTGCTAAATGTTAATCCATAACTCGCTACTGATACCAATGGTGCTCCTAATTCTTTCGAATACCATTCAAAATTCAAATCTATATCTTTATTCTCTTCTTCTATATTATCATTTTGAGTTTTAATATTGTTTGATTTTTTATTATCTTTAGACATATCAACCACTCCTCACACTAATTTATAATGTCAATATAATCATAACACACGTTCGTTTAATTTGCAAATAGATTTAATTTATTGCTTTATCTTTATTATGTCACTTATATCTTTCATTATTGTGCCTTGCATGTTGTTTTATTGTAGAATTATAATGCTTTTAGGATGGTTATTATGTGGATGATGTTTTATTTAATTGAAATATATTGATTTCTGATAGGATTGTTTTTAGAGTTGTTTGTAAGATAGAATTCGGCATAGCCCCAAAAAGATAGATAAATGCCATAAAAATTATAATGAAATTTTCATTAAGATTTATTAGTTATAAAAGTTTTAAACATTTGTAATCTTTAATTATTAATTACTTCTTCATTCATTATTCATTTTAACTAAAAAACCTGAGTTGGATAAAAAGTCTCCAACTCAGGTTTTTTATATAATTATATTAAATAAATTATTATAAATTTTGATAAACATCTAAAATATCTTCTATATTTTTAAGACTGACTTGATCAGGAGAATAAAAGTGTAACCTATAAATAGGCCTAGAATTATGGTATTCAATTTCTTTTATCTGTTCTTCAGTTAAAACTTTTTTTACTGCTTTATGACCGAAAGGATCATTAAGCCAATCTATAAAAGGAGATTTTTTTGTTAAACCTTTTATAATTGTTGAACTTTCAACCCAAATCTTTTCTGTAATTTTAATATCTCTAGAAGAAGCACCAATCATTAACTTATAGTAATCAGATTCGACAACCCAGCCTTCTTCTGGATGATAATAAGCAAGTTCTTGATAATCAAGCTCTAATTCTAACCGTCCTTCTTCTCCTGGATCCAGCTCAATTTTTCCAAAACCTTTCAGTTCTTTTGGAGGTCTATCTAGGCGCGGTTTTTCTTGTGAAATATAAACTTGAACTATTTCTTTCCCTTTAAACAGACCAGTATTTTCAATTAAAACTTTAATTTTTAAGTTTTCTCCTTCTTCTAGATGATTTGGAACTTCCGCTTTTCTATAAGCAAACTCAGTATAAGAAAGCCCATAACCAAAGGGAAAAAGAACTTCCATTTTCTTTTTATCATAATAACGATACCCAATATATATTCCTTCTCCATAGCGTACGATCCCATTATTACCTGGGAAATTGAGATAAGAAGGGTTATCTTCTAATTTTAAAGGATAGCTTTCTGTTAGTTTTGCAGAAGGATTAACCTCTCCAGAAATAATATCTGCCAAAGCTAAAGCACCAGCTTGGCCTGGTAATCCCGCTTCAATAACTGCAGACACTTTATCAATCCATTCTCGTAAATCAACTGCTGAACCATTATTTAAAACAACTATAACATTTGAATTAATTTCTGTTAATTCTTTTATTAACTCATTTTGTTCTTTTGGTAATTTTATATTTTCACGATCATAGCCTTCAGCTTCTACCTTATCAGGTAAACCAGCATACACAATAACATAGTCTTTATTTTTAGCAGTGCTGAGTGCCTTTTGTTTTAAATTTTCATTTTCTTCTAGTTTATCATTAGACTTATAACCTTCTGCATAATCTACTTCCAATTGTTTATCAAATTTATCTTTTAAAGCCTTATAGTGAGTGTCCAATTTTGTAGGGTTAACCTGTGAACTTCCAATTCCCTGATAACGTATTTTCTTAGCTAATTCTCCAACTACTAACATTGATTTTGTATCATCTAATCTTTCTTTTGTCAGTGGTAGTAGTTTACCCTGGTTTTTAAGAAGGACTATTGTTTCACTAGCAATTTCTTTTGATAATTGATGATGTTTTTCTATAGGTAAATCAATATTTTCTTTTTTGGTAGACTGAGACTTTAAAATTAAATCTAATTGCCTTTTAATTGATTGATCAACTTTTTCTTTAATTAATTCACCACTTTCAACAGCATCTAAAATTTTTTGATCATTAATTGGTACTGAGCCAGGCATTTCTAGATCAAGACCAGCCTTTAATGCCTCGACTCTATTATGCACAGCCCGCCAATCAGAAACAACTAAGTTTTTATATCCCCATTCGTTCCTTAATATTTTTTTAAGTAAATAACTGCTCTCAGTCGCAAAATCACCATTAACCTGATTGTAAGCAGCCATTATTGTCCAGGGATTTGCTTTTTTTACTATTTTTTCGAACGCAGACAAATAAATTTCTCTTAAAGGTCTTTCATCTATCTGAGCATCAATCGAAAAGCGTTTATATTCTTGGTTGTTGGCAATATAATGTTTTAAGGAAGTACCTATCCCTTTTCTTTGAACTGTATTGATAAATTTTATTGCCAACTCAGCAGTTAAAAAAGGGTCCTCGGAAAAATATTCAAAATTTCTACCGCCAAGAGGTGAGCGCTTCATATTAATACCAGGTCCTAAAAGCACATCTACTCCAAGACATTTTGATTCTTCAGCAAGCGCCTCTGCAACTTTTTCAATTAAACTTAAGTCCCAACTTGCTGCCAAATTAACTGCTGTTGGAAAACAGGTAGCTTTTTTAGCTGGATCAGTATGATGTCGATCAACAACATTACGAACTCCATGCGGACCATCAACTAAAAATATTGCAGGAATACTCAGTCTTTCAATTGTTTCTGTCTGCCAAAAATCTCCACCTGAAAACATTGAAGCCTTTTCTTTTAAGGTAAGTTCTTCTAATATTTCAGTAATATTATTTTTCATAATTTTACCTCTTTTCATTTTCACTCATTTTAATTGTATAAAATAAATTTTTTTAATTAGTTCAAGTTCATTTTCAGGTTAAACACTTTCATATAATATGCTACTCAAAAAAATTAATATGTATATAATAAATTATCTTTTGACCCTTCCTGATGCCGGGCCGCTTGCAATTGCTTCAACTTCTTCAACAGACATATGATTAAAATCACCTGGTATTGATTGCTTTAATGCAGAAGCTGCTGCACCAAATTCAACTGTTTCCTGAAGACTTTTATCTGTTAACTGAGCATATATTAATGCACCTGCAAATGAATCTCCTCCACCTACACGATCTACTATATGAATATTATATTCTTTAGATTGCACAAATTTTTCACCATCATAAAGTACAACTATCCAGTCATTTAGTGAAGCATTATGGCTAATTCTTAGATGACTACCTACCATTTCTAAATCAAACTTATCAATTAATTGCTGAGCTACATCTTGATAGCCCTCTATATTGATTTCGCCAGAATCTACATCAGAGCCACTCTTTATTCCAAAGGTCATTTCAGCATCTTCTTCATTAGCTATACAGACGTCAACATATTGCATCACTTTAGTCATTACTTTTCTGGCTTCTTTCTGGGTCCATAATTTTGCTCTATAATTTAAATCACAACTTACCTTTACACCTAGTTCCTGTGCTTTCTTTACAGCTTCAATTGTAATTTCAGACATTCTAGGACTTAATGCCGGGGTAATTCCTGTTACATGAAACCAGTCAGTATCATCAAATATTTCATCCCAATTAAAATCATGAAAATCTGCTTCAGCAATTGCCGAATGAGCACGATCGTATATAACATTTGAGCCTCTCTGACTTGCTCCACTTTCACAATAATAGATACCTAATCTATCACCACCACGGGCTATATAGTTTGTGTTCACTCCATACCGTCTTACTTCATTTAGTGCTGACCGCCCAATTGGATTTTTGGGAAGTTTAGTAACAAAATATGAATCCAGGCCATAATTAGCCGCTGAAACTGCTACATTTGCTTCTCCACCACCATATATAACATTAAAGCTGTCGGCCTGAACAAATCTTTTGTTATCTGGCGGAGTTAAACGGAGCATAATCTCACCAAAAGTAACTAATTTTTTTGACATCTTATTTCCTCCTTTGTAATATTTTAATTATCTAATAGTAGATATTAGTTCTGCAAATTGTCTGGCATTTTCTTCTACTTTTTTATAATCTCCAGATTCTGCACCATTTACTATGGCGCTACCGGCTCCAACTGCAAAGCTTCCGGCTTCAAACCAATCTTTTGCATTATCAATATTAACGCCACCAGTCGTTAATAAGTTTGCCTGTTGTTATTATTATAAAATCAAACTATATTATTTTATTAATATAAAATTATCCTATTTATATTCTTTGTCACTAAATAAAACACTATGATCCTCTTCAATTTCTACAAAACCTTTACCTTCATTATTATTATAAAATTCATTTACATCGTTTATTACCTGTTCTGGGATGAATTCAACATCTTGATCCCAACGTTCACCTATCTCTGGTACAGCTTTAAATAACATTTTTGTATAAGGATGAATAGGGTTTTCATAAATCTTTTTAGTATTTCCTCTTTCTACCAAGCGACCTTTATACATAATCAGTGATTTATCAGAAACATAATATCCTAAATTTAAATCATGAGTAATAAAAACTACTGCCATTCCATGTTTTTTACATGATTCCACCAATAAGTTTAATACTCCAATTCTAGTTGAAGCATCTAACATACTTATTAATTCATCAGCAACTAATATATCAACATCCATTAATAAAGCACGTGCAATTAATAACCTTTGTAACTGACCTCCACTTAATTGGTGTGGAAATTTACCCAAAGTTCTATCAGGATTTAAATTTACATCATCTAAAGCTTCTTTAATAGCTTGAGATTTATTCTTATAATTCAAATCAAAAGAATCAAAAATCATATCAAATATTCTATCAACCCTATATAGAGGATTAAAAGTTGCAAAAGGATCTTGAAAAATTCCTTGAACTCTTCGATAATATTTTTTGACTTCAGCTTTATTATTGATTTCGGTGATATCTTTACCTTTGTATTTAATTTTTCCCTCAGATATCTTAATTAGTTTTAAAATTAACTTACCAACTGTTGTTTTACCGCTACCGCTTTCTCCAATTAAAGAAATTATTTCTCCTCGCTTTATATCAAAAGACACATCTTTAGCCGCAACTGTATATTCTGGATTAATAATGCCGCTTTTAAAAACTTTGGTTAAACCTTCTACTGTCATAACTACATCTTTATTTTTCTCCATTTAAATCACTTCCTAACTCTTTCCATCTCCAACAAGCAACAAAGTGATCTGCTGCTACAAATTCTCTTTTAGGTGTTTCTTTACATTCATCAATTTCATATGAACAACGTTTTCTAAATCTACAGCCTTCACCAATTTCAAGCAAATGAGGTGGCGTTCCTTTAATACCTGATAACCTATTGTCTTTATATTGAACTCCAACTTTAGGCAAAGAATCAATCAAAGCCCTTGTATACGGATGACATGGATTATCAATAATATCATCTGTTGGACCTATTTCTGCAAGATTTCCAGCATACATAATCATTATTCTATCAGCAATTTGATATAAAATAGATATATCGTGAGTTATGAAAATCGCTGATTTAATGATCTCTAAATCTCTTAAATTAGCAAGCATAGTTGCAACAAAACGTTGAGAGCTAACATCTAATGCAGAGGTGATTTCATCTGCAATTAAAAAGTCTGGATCTAAAATAGTAGATATTACCATTATTACTCTTTGTTTCATACCACCCGATAATTCAATAGAATAACGGTTTAATGTTGATTCATCCAAATTAACTAATTCAAATCTCTCTTTAACTTTATTTAAGAAATTCTTATCTGTTTTTACACCATGCTGTCTTGCTAAATCAAATATATATTGTTTTACTTTTTTTGTAGGACTAAAAGCATCTAAAGCATATTGCGGAATTAAAGAAATTGTGTTTAAACGTAGTTTTTTAAACTCTTTTTCTCTCATTTCCATGATTTTATTTCCTACTAAATCAACCTCTCCTGATATATATTTTAATGGTTTTTTCCTATAAATAAATGTGCTTGCAAGTGTGCTTTTACCACACCCAGATTCACCTGCCAAGCCCAGAATTTCCCCTTTTTTTAAATTAAAGGTAATATCATCAACAGCTTTTACTTTACCTTTCATGATGTCATAATAAGCTTTCAAATTTTTTACTTCTAGTACATTATCTTTCATAATCTACATCTCCCTCAACCGTGGATTAAATGCTGCATCTAGTCCAGTATTAATAAAATATAGTGCAGTAATAAAAATTGTTAAAATTAAACCTGGAATTATAGCCCACCACCACATACCAAGTTGAATTCCATTCCAAATTACTGCATTTTGCATTACAAGTCCTAAGGTAATTCCACGGGTAGGCCCAAGCCCTAAAAACTCAAGTTGAACAGTTGCAAGCATAGTTCCATTAACTTGTAAAATAAATACCATAAAAACATAAGAAAACATATTAGACGCTATATCTTCTCTTAATATTCTGCCTACACTAAGTGAAGAAACTTTAGATAAAGATACATATTCCTCATTTTTAAGTGATAATGTTTGAGATCTAACTGCTCTAGCCGTCCATGGCCAAGCTGTAATTGCAACAATTATTGCCATAGCAACTACTCCTCTTACTTCTAAAAAAGCTGCAATAACTATTAATAAAGCAAGTTGTGGTATAACAACAAATATATTGGTTAACATCATTAAAGTTTCATCAAAAATCGTTCCTCCAAAATAACCGGATAAAAAACCAACAATACAACCTATTAAAGTTGCAATTGTTCCAGCTATAGCACCTACTAATAATGTAGAGCGTAATCCATATACAGTTCTAGTAAAAACATCTCTTCCATCAATAGTAGTACCAAAATAATGATCACTAGATGGTGGTAGATAGCCCTCTCCTGCATATTCATTATATCCATACGGTGATATACTAGGTCCAAAGGCTGCTAATAAAAATACTAAAGCCACTAAAGTCAAACCAAAGATTACTTTTTTATTTGTCAAAGCATAATATAAATTTTCATGTCTAATCCAAAAGTCTTTAAACATCTATTATTCCTCCTCGGTAAATGAAAGCCTTACTCGTGGATCTATAAACATATATATAATATCCACTATAAAGTTTGCTATTAATACCATGACTATTATAGTCAAGAAAATACCCTGAATCAAAAAATAATCTTGAGATTGAACTCCATTTAACATCATACGGCCTAAACCAGGGTAATTAAATACTACCTGCACAGTTATAGCACCACCCACTATTCTTCCAATACGTAAAGCAAGACCTGTAACTTGAGGCAATACTCCGTTGCGAAATCCATATCTTCTAATCAATCTGTTTGAGGCACCTAAAGTCTCCATATATTTAGAATAATTAGAACTTGTTTCGTAAATTATCATATTTCTCATACCTATAGCCCATCCTCCAAGCTGGACTAAGAACATTGTAAAAAATGGCAAAAACCAGTGATGTAAAAAACTTAAAATAAAGCCTAAGTTTAAACCTGGAGTTTGCAAAGAACCATAAGGGCCACTAATAGGAAACAAGCCTAAAGATACCCCTAAGAAAAAAGCAACTAAACCAGCCATCCAAAAATATGGTGATGAAGCTAAAAAATAAAAAAATGGCATTGTAACATTATCTGCTCTTTTATTAGAACCTGAATATGCTCCTAGTTTATTACCGACTATCCAACTTAATATTATTGCTGGCATTAATACAGCTAAATCATACACAATTGCTCTTTTAATTATTTGCATTACTGGTGTCGGAAAATGAGTAATTGAAATACCAAAATCAAGAGTAAATATTGATCGCCAATATCCTAAGTACTGTCTCCATAAAGGCTGATCTAAGTTAAATAATAGTCTAAGCTGATTTTCAAGTATTTCTCTTCCACCTTCCATACCTGAAAACCGAGATAAAAGTGATTGAATTGGATCTCCAGGCATCATTCTAGGAATCAAAAAATTTATTGTTACAGCTAATACAAAAGTAATTGCATACATTAATATTTTCTTTCGTAAATATTTGCCCATTGGTTGAATTCCTTTCTATATATTAAGGCCCAATAATATTATTGGGCCTTAAATTATTATATTACCTTATTTCAAACTTATTGTGCCGGTTCAATACCAATTAATGTTTGAATCATTCCTATTTGGAATCCACTTACTCCACCGCTTACAGGAATGCCATAAGGATTATTTTCATTCGGCCAGTTAGTCCAATTATTTGTTGTAGCTTGCATCCACATTCCATTATGCCATAAAGGAACAGTAGGCATGTCCTGTAAAAGAATTGTCTGTATTTCTGTTGCTATTTCTTGTCTTTCATCTTCATCAAGTATTTTATTAAATCTTTCAATCATTTCAAATAATTCTGGATTATCATATGAACCATAATTACCTTGAGTTATTTGGTCGCCATGGATGTCACTGTTTGCAACTCCATTCCAATAATCAAAAGGTGAGGAAGTTATAGAAGTTTCGAAGTGAGCTAAAATCATATCAAAATCTCTATTAAACCTTTTATTATGGAATAATGAAGAGTCAGGAAAATCAGAAACAATATTTATTCCAACTTCTTCAGCATAATTAGTAATAACATTAACAGATTCCATCCAGTCAGTCCATCCACTTGGAACAGCTAGTTCTAGTTCAATATTATCACCATTAGGCATCTGTCTCCATCCATCTCCATTTTCATCAACATAACCTGCAGCATCTAAAATCTCTTTAGCTTTCTCGATGTCATATTCAAAACCATGCTCTTCTACAACTTCTTCATCAAGATAAGCACCCCAACCTCCACCAAATAAGCCAGTAGGGTTAGCTGCTTCTACTAATCCACCATAAACTCTTTCAACAATTGTATTTGGATTAACCATATATGCCATAGCTTTTCTAAATTCTACATCATCCATTGGTTCTGTTAAAGTATTCATATACAAGTTAACTGTATTCCAAGGGATCATATATGGTTCTTCTTCAAACCATGTTTGAAGGTCAAACTGTTCGATAATTCTTTGAATTCCTGGTAAGAAATTATGACTTAAATCCAACTCGCCTCTCATTAACATTCCCATTGTAACATTATTACTCTCACCTACAAGATCAACAATATTTTTTGGTGTTGGCTCGCCAAAAACTTCAATACCCCACCAATTATCATCTCTTTCCCAAACCATTCTATCTTGTTCAGAACTCCTATAAGTGTATGGACCAGTTCCAACTGGTTCTCTCATTGTTCTTGTTATTAATTCATCTGAAGGAACTTCACTCCAAATATGCTCTGGAATAATATAACGTTCATAAAGTTCTGAATCCCATAATGCATACTGTGGTTCATCAAAAGTAAATCTAACTGTTAAATCATCTTCAGCAACAACTGAATCCAGCATATCCCAAACTGGTGAATAATATAAGTCATTTTCTTTAGCTAATTCATAGGTGAAAACGACATCTTCAGCACTAAAATCTACTCCGTCTGACCAAGCAATACCTTCTCTAAATTCAACTAAATAGACGTCATCTTCAACCCACTCTCCACTTTTAGCAAGCCAGGGAGTAAATTCATCATTTAATGGGTGATATGAAAACATAGTTTCATATACTAAACCACCTGTGCCTCTTACACTATCTGGAATCAATATATTCCAGGTTGACGGCGGAGACCATAATGCTCCTGTCATAACTAATGTTTCTTCAGCTTCTAAAGGACCTAATTCAACAGTTTCTGAATGAACTTGTATCCCCAAAGTAATAAATAGTGCTAATGTTAAAATTAAAATTGATTTTAAATTTAATTTCATTAATTACACTCCTTTATATTTTTTTTAATTAAATCTAACAGGCTACCCTCCCTTCACTATTATTTATATTAGATTTACCTCAATTATAATAACCACTTAAAAGATTGAAGTAAATTAAAACATAATTAAATAACATTTCTAGTAAATGATTTTGCTTACCACTCATGAACACTACCATCAAGACTCTCAGCTACTGGTAGATAAGCTTTTTTATATGGAAACTTCTTTGCAGCCTCCTCATCAATATCACAGCCTAAACCAGGTCTATCCGGGATAGTCAAATAACCATCTTCAAATTTAGGCCCTCCCTTAAATACAGCAGACACCTCTTCTGGAAATTCAGCCAGTTCCTGAATCCCAAAATTCGAAACTGCATAATCTACATGTAAATTAGCCAGATGTGCAATTGGAGATATATCTGCCGGACCATGCCAAGCAGTCTTAAGATGAAAAGTCTCTGCCAGGGCCGCAAGTTTCATCGCCTCAGTTATTCCACCAATATGACTTAAATCACATCTAATATAATCAATTAACTGATTTTTAATAAGCGGTAATGCCTCCCACTTTGAATTAAAAAGTTCTCCCATGGCTAAAGGTATTGAAGTCTGATTACGGATCTGCTCAAATCCTGCTATATTTTCGGGTTTTAATAAATCCTCCAAAAAAAACAGATTATACTCTTCAAGCTCCTTAGCCAGTCTTATCGCCTCAGGAACCTGTAACCTTTCATGGGAATCATGAATCAGATGAACCTCATCGCCAATCTCTGCCCGCAAAAACTTAAATAACTCTGGAATAACCTTTAAGTATGGTTTAGAATCCCAGGTTTCCACAAATGGAAGTACCCTGGCATCATCTTCTACAGTTCCATATGTTCCATTCAGTCCAGGAATTGATACCTGAACCCTTAAAACTTTATAGCCCTCTGCAATCTTTTCTAAAGCATTTTCTTTAACTTCCTGAAATTTATCTCCTGAAACATGTGTATAACAGAGAACTTTTTCTCTGCTTCTACCACCTAACAATGAATAAACAGGTCTTGAACATCTTTTACCTTTTAAATCCCAGAGCGCCATATCTATTCCTGCCAGAGCAGTCATCAAAACCGGGCCGCCCCGCCAGTAAGCCCCTTTATATAAATACTGCCAGATATCTTCTATATTATCAGAATTCCTACCGATTAAAATTGGAGCTATATATTCCTCTATAGTTTCAGCAACTGTAAGCTCCCTCCCATTTAAAGTTGCATCACCAATACCATAAATACCTTCATCAGTCTCAATCTTAACGACTACATAATTACGACCAGGACTTGTCACTATTACCTTAATATTTTCTATTTTCATTTCATCACCTTCACTTTAATTTTAATTACAGTAAAACACTATAGAATAGTTGTAGGTTGTCCAACAAGTAAGCTTAAAAAATGTTTTGGTTGTAGGTTGTCCAACAAGCAAACTTATAAATAAATTGTTTTAGTTGTGATTTTATCAAAAAATTTATTAAATATTTAAATCTTTAGACCTTTCTCTATTATCTTCTTCTGATAACTTTACAGCTAAATCATGATCTTTATTTTTAATTGCAAAATAAAGTTTTTTATGTCCTTTAATACTTTTATCAAAATCACCATTCTTGTTCATTTCTTTTAAATGAGTTAATAAAATATCTTTTAGCCTTAACATAGTCTGGTATAATATTTTATTTTTAGATGCTTTAGCTATATTTAAATGAAAAGTATAATCCCATAAAGTATATTCTTTATAATCATTTTTATTTTCAATCATTTTATTTAATGAATACTCAATTTCTTCAATATCACTTTTGTTAGCTCGAATAGCAGCTAAACGAGCGTTTTCTTTTTCAATAATGCTTCTGAATTCCAAAACATCAATTATATCTTTTTCATTTAAAAATATAGTAGGTATTGCATTACTAATCAAATTACTATTTAAATCTTCTTTCAAAAATGTTCCCTCTCCTTGTTTTGTTACTACAATATTTAAACCTTTAAGTTTTTGGATTGCATTTCTTATTGTATTTCTACTAACATTATATGTTTCTGCCAATTCATTCTCAGAGGGTATTTTTTGGCCTGGTTCCCATTCTCTACTTACAATTTTTTCTTTCATTCTCTCATAGACTTCATCTACTAAATTCAATTTTTTAATTGCATTATCCATATAGTTTTCTCCTCTTTTGATATGGTTGTAGGTTGTCCTACAAGTTGATTTTATTATAAACCACAAAATTATAAAAGTCAAATATTTTTTTAAATTAAATTTTTTCTCTCTTTAACTATATATAATTGTATCTAGATTTATTAATATATTTCATCAAAACTTTTTTGTTTGAATTGAATCAAGTCCATATTTGTGTGTAAATTCCTCAGTCAGTAATAAAGTTAAGCAATAAAGCCAGTTTTAGCTTTTTTCTTTTGTTTTAGGAAATCATAATATTCTTCCATATCAAGATATTTTCTGCCAGTAGACCATTTTTCATCATGCTCTATCAACAAAGCTCCAATAAGTCTGATTGCAGAAGCCTCATTAGGATAAATGCGAATTACTCTATCACGGCGACGGATTTCTTCATTAAGTCTCTCTATACTGTTGGTAGTCCTGAGCCTTTTGCGATATTTCTCAGGTAAACCTATTACTGCCAGGATATCTTCAAAGCCTTCTTCTAGTAGGTCCATGGCTTTTGCAGCAGATCGTTCAAATTTTGCCAGAGTTTCTGCTAAAAGACGCCTGGCTTCATTAATATCTCTGGCATCATAAATGCTACGCAGATGGGCTTTTACTTCTGCTTTTAAGCGTTTAGGGGTTTTATCTAAAATATTTTTAGAGAAATGGGTCTGACATCTCTGCCAGGTTGCCCCCTGGAAATGTTTCTGAATAGCTTTAACCAGGCCTTTGTGGTTATCAGATACAACTAAATCAACATCAGCAAGACCTCTTTCCTGGAGATAACTAAAGAAGTCGCTCCAGCTTGTTTCAGATTCGCTGTTAGCCATTTGAAAACCGATGATCTCTCTATGACCTGATTCATTTATAACTTTTGCAATCAACAGTCCTTTAGAGCGGACACGTCCATTTTCTCTAACTTTAAGATAAATAGCATCAACAACTAAGAAGGGATAGTGTTTTTCAAGTTGGCGATTTTGAAAAGCCTTTACAATTGGATCTAGCTGCTTGCAAAGATTTGAAACAGTTGATTTAGAAAAGCTTTTACCACATAGTTCTTCAGTCACATTTTCAATTTTTCTGGTAGAAACTCCATTGATGACCATCTCGATCATCGTCAAAATGAGAGCCTGCTCACTTCGTTGATAACGCTGAAACATGGAAGTGCTAAACTCACCATTGCGATGTCTTGGAACCCTTAAGGTTATAGTACCTATGCGAGTCGTTAGATCCCGATCTCGGAAGCCATTTCTATATGCTGTCCGCTGTTCAGAGCGTTCATAAGGGGCTGCTCCTAGTTGTTCTGCTGATTGAGCAAGTAAAACCTGGTTTAGTATTTCTTCTAAAAGTTTTGTAAATGCCTGGTCTTTAGTTTCTTTTGGAAAAAGTTCGTGCAAAAGTTCGGTATTTAGTGTAATATTTAATTGAGCCATATGTTTTCTCTCCTCAGTTAAGTATTTGTTTGTCACTTATATTATAACCGAGGAAAGAGCATTTGGCTCGTATTATTTTCTTTTTACACCATTATATAGACTTAATCAAAGCCTAGTAATAAATTTGCTCTTTATTTACTTTTAACCTGAATAAAGGATGATCAACAATATGCCTCTAAACAACTGTATCACTTAAATATATTACTGAAGCTCTCATTCTCATGCTTTAGAAAAATATCTGTATTACCATTGGTTTATAATATATGATTCTAATTTAATTAAATCGTTATCTAAAAATGTCTGAACTCTGTCTGAAACTGTATCAAGAATAGTTTGAGTATCTGTGTCTTCATAATCATTTTTATTCAAAAACCCTTTTTTATAAATAGTAAACCACTTTTTACCCATTTTTCTATTTGCTTTATTAAATAATCTAGTATCTTGTTTTACTATTTTATTTATTTTTTCTCTAATTGAATCTTCTCCAGGTCCAATTAAAAACTTTAAATATAATTTATCTTCTCTGTTAACTAGTTCTAATAATAATATTCTTTTTGTAGTCGTCCATCCTTCTCCCTCTTTGGGTACAATATTATCTAATTTTTTAGTAATAAATCGTATATAGCTCTTACCAGAGTCATCCAAGATAAGATTGCTATTTTCCATTATCATTTTCTTAAGCTTTTCACTTATCTCTAAATTTATATCAGGTTTATATTGAAATATAAGATCAAGGGCTTGTTTATGTTTTTCATAAATATCTCTACAAATTTTTTCAATTTCCGAATTACCCACAATATACCTCCTTAAAATTGTTTTATATTGATTAATAAAATTAATGGTAGTTTGATTTAAAGTATTTTTTCGATACTTAAGAATCATATTTAATAGCTTTAATATTGAATGATAACTATAAATATACCAATTTTCTTCATCACTTGGTGTTTCACCTTCTCTCGTCAAATAAACAAATAATTTATTATAATCTTTAAACTCTTTATCAACAATATTATAATAACGTTTCAGTTGATTATCATGTTCACCGCTATCAATTTTATTTTCAATAATAATTACTAATTTATTTTTCCTTGAAAGAAGAAAAATATCTATCCGGCTCCATTCTCTCCTTACTTCTATATCATCAAAGTCTATAATTTCAATATCAAAAAAATTTATGTTAGTATTTATAGAGTGTCTATAACGTGAAAAAATATCTTTTAGAAAAGATCTCAAAAAGAAATCATTTAAACCATGATTAGCTCGAGGATTGAATAACCAAGACAAAATATTACTATGTCGATTTTCATTTTTTTCAACTTTAAGAATCTCAAAAATATTTGGTTGTAACAAAATTGAATCAATTTTGTAAAAGTCTTCATTATCCAATAAAAATTGCTCTAATGATAACAGTTTATCTTCCAAAGCTTAACACCTCTCTTATTTTACATGCCGGTTAAATTTCTATAGTTTATGAACTTTAATTTAATCACACTTAATAAGTGAGATTAGATAAAAAAACTAATCTACTAGATCCTCCAATTTTTTATTATCCCCATAATATTAAGTTTTAAACTGTTAATTCATCTTTGTATAACATCTTAACTTTCAATTAGATAATTCAAGAAATCGGCAGATTGTCCTGCATAAAATAGGAATTTTATAATTAAAAAATATCACCGACAGTAAATTGCCGGTGAGTAGATTATTCATGAAATTTTGATTGACATTTAAATATATTAATAGTAAGATATAATAGATATATAGATTTCCGGCATGTAAAGCCCTTCATCACAGGGGCTTTTGCCTTTTATAGGTATTTAAATAAAAAACAACTTGGTTATATTATTTATAATATAATCCTAAAGTTTAATCTTACCTGGATTATTCACCCATCCAATTGATGCTACTTTAAATTCTCCTAAATCCTGAAACATATCTTTTAATATAATTAATTATAAAAGCTTTTTTTAAGATTTAAGTCTGAAATAATATTTATGCTTTTATAGACTTAATATATTTTTCAAAAAATTTAGTATAATCTATTTATTTGAGCTATTAAATGATATAATATAGTTAATTATATTTTTATTTATTGTAAATTATGATCCTTTTCGTTTGAAGCTGGTAAGGTTTTAGTAAATATAAATTTGCTTTCTCCATAGGCTCTTAACTTTGAAATCAGGTTGATTCAGATATTATAAACTGATTAACAAAAGTTAATTTAAAGAAAGGAGGCGAATATGATGGTGGTTTATGTTCTGAAGTATGATATTCACCCGGATAAAACGGACGAATTTCCAGAGTGGGGTCAATCGGCTATTAAACGTACCCTTGCAGTTCCAGGAGTTAAAGAGTTTCGTGCATATCGGACAACTGTAGGTAGTAATCAGATTGTTTGCACCTATGAATTTGAGGATATGGCTTCTTTCTCTAGCTGGGCAGAAAGTGAAGAATGCAGAAAAGTTAACGAAGAAACCTATGCCATGGGTATAAACTTGACCAGTGAGTTGTGGGGCCCGTCACAGGCTGCGCCTGAACCTATCAGGCCAAATGAATAGTAGATAATTTTTAACTTTAGCCCTGAAGGAAATTTCTTTAGGGCTAATCCGTTCTGGTTTAAGAGCATACATATAGATAATAACTCAAGAAATTCTCGGAAATATCCCTTTTTTAAAATTACTACATAATAAAAACACCCTCTCACAGGGTGTTTTAGTTTCTGGTATGAATTATTCTATAAATATTTTAACTTAAAAATAAATTTTATTTGGTTTTCGGTTATAGTATCTATAATATAATTGCTATAAATGTGATCCTGCCTGGGTTAGTCACTCATCCAAAAGAAACAAATATTTTTTGATTTTTCGATATTGTTTTTCTGATCTGTTAGGCCTAAAAGATAGTCTGTACTGCAATTAAAATAATCAGCTATTTTGATTAATGTTTCCAGTTTTGGTTCTCTGCGGCCATGTTCATACCTTGAAAGTGATGCTTCTTTAATGCTTCCTAAATCCTGGGACATCTCTTTTAAGGTTATACCTTTTTTCTTTCTCAGATAAGCCAGTCTATTTGATAACTTATTCATTAATCTGCTTATAGGCTTCTAATCCGAGATAGATATAATCACTAAATGGTGATTTACCTACCATGTAACTAACAAGATCTGACTTACTTGCATGATCAGGCTTATCTGAAAAACTTGCAAACATATCTTCAATATCTTCAATATCTTTAATACCTTCACTACCAAATTCATTTAATTTATGATTAATTTCTCTTCCTGTTAACATGAATGATTGCATGATTTTTAGTTCTTCATAATCTAAATCCATCAAATAGTTACTTAGTTCTAAAGTCGACGGGTTTACTGGCATAATTTCTTCTAACTCAGTCTGCCCTGTGGAAATTCTTTCATCTGTTGATTTTTCTTCACACTCTTTAGAAATTAACATTGCGTTCTCTACTATGGGTCTCATTTTTTCAAATTTGTTTTTATTCATTATTGACCTCCAAATATTTAATTTTATTTACCAACATTATACTATAAAACAACCAGGCACCATAAAACTGGTGTCGTTTATTAATAAATCCTATTTTTCGGGAAAGCTCTCCCATTGACAGATCTGCTTCTTCTCTTAATTGATTTAATCTTATTGAAAACTAGCTCAAATTGATCACCTATATTATAGTTCTAGATTTTTTATTCCTTCTAATGTGTTAATAGCTTTATTAATTTCTTCTAGATTGATTTCATTATTTTCAATTTTATAATTTAGCTTATATATTTGATCTGTCCTACCTAAAAGATAATCTGCACTGCAGTTAAAATAATCAGCAATTTTTATTATTAGATCCATTTTGGGTTCTCTTCTACCATTTTCATATCTTGAAATACTTGCTTCTTTAACAACAGCTAATTCTTCTGATAGTTCTTTAAGTGTAATACCTTTAATTTTCCTTAAATATGCCAGTCTTTCCGGGAACTTATTCATTTTAATTGGCCGTTAGTTCGCTGGCGCAGATTTTGCAGACTGTTTTGCCGGCGAATTCAACTGTCTTATCCTGATTTTCTTCTTTGGTGCCACAGAGGGTGCAGGCTGGATAATACTTCTGGATGACGACCATACCTTTATCTACAAAAATTTCGATTTGATCCTGTGTTTTATAATCATTACTGGTTCTTATTTCCTTTGGGATGCCTATTCTTCCCAGATTATCTATCTTTCTGACTAATCCTGTTGCTCTCATTTTAATTAACTCCTTTTATTTACCCTATTTAATATTTTTTAAATCTTCGATACATGACTTGCAGACAAGCTTATCTTTGAATAATTTGTGGGTTTTATAATCTCCACAAAGATGACAGCCTGTATTATATTTTTGTAATATTAGTCTATCTCCATCTGAATAAAATTCCATGGGATCTTTTATTTCCAGTCCTAATGTCTTTCTTAGTTCTATTGGAAGAACTACTCTGCCTAAATCATCAATATTTCTTACGATACCAGTGGATTTCATTTTATTACCTCCATTTTAATATATTTAACAACTCTTCTAATTTAATCACATTCGAATATTATTTGCAAGGGTTTTTTCTGGTTTTGTGAATTTTTTTTTAAAATATTTTTCCTACTGTTATTTTTACTGGCTGATCTCTAGTTGAGCAGCCTGACATATTTTATATTGTCGATTTTTTCGACTATTATATTGCTGGCGTTGTTGATGTGCTGACAGATCTGTCTGGCTGTCCAGTTGTATTCTTCCTGTAAGCTTTCTTTAAGTCTGGACCTTTCTATTTTTCCTCCCTCTGCCCTTATATGATTTTCAAATATCTCCTTTTTATATGCTATTCCTGTTTTTTTGGTTACGGCAGGCAATATCCTTGGTTCCTTGTAGAAATTGAATTTATGGCTATATTCCTGCTTTAAACGGCTATAGAGATGGCCAGGTGAGATAACGTTTTGAAAGTCTCTGCTATACTTATATTTATTATAATATCTGGCGATATCGACTTCCTGCATTGTTTTAAGATCTGTTTCCAGCTCAATTCCAATCTTTTCAATTAAACTAAATTTGATAGAATCATTATCGACATGAATATATTTAAAGGGACTTAGCTTGATTAAGTTCTCCGGGTATTTATAGATTGTGGATAGATATGATTCCTTTGTATGGCTGAGCCGTTTTGAATCATTAAATTCTTTGAAATAGTTGACAAAGCGGTTAAACTGGTCTTCATTTTGAAAATTAATTCCATCAGGGAAGAAATTTTTTATGATTACCTGCAGAATTGTAGATTTAAAGATGCCATAAAAGATATATCCATCGATATAGGTCAGCTTCTTAAAGGAGCTAAAGAAATCTCTTGCTTTATCTTTATTGACACCAGGGGTTCTAATATTTTTTATAAGATCAATTAGATGAACCTGGTCTCCTTCCAGTTGTATTATTGCTTTAATTGCTTTAAAGAGGTTGTCTTTTGGATAGATAGAGATAAATTTATCGCCGATTAGATTTACTTTATCTTCTTTGCTGACAAGACTATTAAAGAGCCGGACTTTTTTCTTTAGGATTTCCGGAGAAATCTGACCCTGGCTATTTTCAGAATTAATTAATCTTAAATCACTGATATGAATTAACTCGAAATCTTTCAGGAGTCTGTTGAGTTTGATTATGAAATCAAATCGCTCTGCTTCAGGTTTTATAGCGGCTATAGAGGATCTTACTATCTGCTGAACCCTTACAGGGGTGATATTATATTGCTTACCTAATTCCTTATATGTCTTATTTTCTATGATCTTTTCTGTGATTATTTCAAGGTTTCTTTCAGATATTAAATCAGAGATTGTTTCTTTAAAGCTTTCTTTAAAGCTTTCTTTAAAACTTTTCATTTTGATATTTTTAATCATTTTCTTTTCTCCTTTTTAATGGCTCCAGTTGATGGGATTTTGGAGGAACCATTTAAATTTTTATTTATTATTTTAGGCCATTTTTGCTCTATTTTTTCTGGCAAGTTCTACTTCCATTTTGTCTTTAAAGAGTTGAATCTCTGGATACCAGTAAAGTGGAATATAGCCGACTCCTTTGGTTCGGCCTTTAGCTATTATTAGTTCTGCTTCCTGAACTTTATTAAACCTCTGGGCTTCTGTCTCCTGTTTGTAATCCTTCCTCCAGAGCATGCAGACTTCGTCCGCAACTTCCTCAATGGAGCCAGATCCCTTGAGATGACGGGGAGCTGGCTTGCCATCTACTGTTCGGTTGAGCTGGGATAAAAGGATAACCGGGATTTCTAATTCTCCTGCCAGTTCTCTTAAAGTGGTGACTGTATGGCCAATTGCATTGGCCTGGTTTTCAGTATCGATATGATGGATAAACTGGAGATAATCGACTACCAGTAAATCCAGGCCGAAGCGGTTTTTAGCTCTGATTGCCTGGGACCTGATGTCTGAGACTGTGAGTCCTCTTTTGTCGCTGATATAGAGGGGATAATCTCCTAGCTCTGTGGCTGTGTCCATTATTTTTTTAAGCTGCTCATCTGAGATCTTTCTCTGATAATCTGAGGCCTTGATCTCTGAGTGGGTGACTATCAGGCGGTCAGCAAGTTCTTTAGCTGTCATCTCCAGGGTGATATAGAGTGTCTTATTACCGGCGGCAACAGAATTATAGGTTACATTTAGAGCGAATGCCGTCTTTCCCATAGATGTCTGACCGGCCAGGACTGTTAGATGGCCTGGCTCCAGACTGCCGAAGGTATGATCCAGACTTAAAAAACCTGTCTTGATACCTTTATCTCTATCAGAATCATTTAGTATCAGGTTATCCAGGGATAGTTCTATTGCCTCAGCAAAGGTTTTAATATTGGAGCTGCCCTGATGATTATCGGTGTATTTGAAAATTATTTCAACTGCTTTAGAGCGAAATTCACTGGCCGATAGATTGTTATCTATCAGGCTGTGGAGTTCTCCAGCAGCCTGTTTAATCTGTCGTTTTGCAAAGTTATCTTTCACCTTCTCTATGAGGCCATGCAATTCTGAAGGCATGCAGAATCTGCTATCCAGAAAATCTTCTGGTAGGCCGACTTCCTGGATAAGCCTGGTTCTGCTGATTGGCCTGCCGCTTATATAGAATTCTTCAAGCCAGTTGAAGATTTTAATACAGGTTGGGTCGGTCAGGTATTCTGGCTTGATTTCTATCATCATATCTGAGAGGGTATTGTGCTCATTTGTATGGTCGCAGAGGCAGACCATTATCATTGATTTTTCAATGTTTTTGTAATCTTCCAGGCTATTGTTGTATGTTTTCATTAGTTATCAGCTGCTTTCTTTTTGTTTGCTTCTTGATTATAGATTGCTTCCACTTCTCGGGCTGTTTCAGGGTCCAGCTCTCTTGTATTATTTCTGGCCTGATCTAACCGGGTTGATCTGGTTTGAGTCTGTGTTTCTCTTTTTGCTTTTGAGTGGAATTTGGCTTTATCATCGCCTTCTAAATAATCAAGCCAGAACTCTCCAGGGCCTAGATAGGTGCTTGGATGTTTGATATATTGCATTGGCTGACCTGTATCTCTACAATGCCTTTTGAAATTTTTGGCCGAGGCAGTCAGATCTTCTGTTCTGATTTTTTCTCTGAAAACTAGCTTTTCCCAGCAGTTATAGGCCTTTTTCTTGCTTTCTTTTTTCGGGTATTGTTCCCAGAATTCTAGAAATTGGACTGGATATTTAAAATGGGGGCTGGATTTATCTCTGGTTGCTTTAATGATCTCTCGCCCCTGAGAGTCTGTTAAGATTTTTTTAGTTGTTTTTGAATCTTTTCCTGATGCAGTCGTCGATGCAATCGACATATCTTTTAAAGACTGAGTATTAATCAAGTGCGTATTCTTATCCGGACATTTCAGGTCATCGGGAATGTCATCTTCTTGCAGTTGAGATTCCCCGATTGCACTTCCATGACATTCTTCAAATTCTTCATAATCATTGAGAATATAGATGTTTGAATCATCAAATCTATAGATAATATCAATTAAGCCGAATTCTTGAAGTTCAATGAGCCAGCGTCTGACTGTTCTCGGTTTCACTCCCATTAGTTTAGCCAGTTTTTCCTGGGCTGGAAAGCAGTAACTTTGATCCCAGCAGTAACTTTCCAGAATAATATAAAGGAGTTTATGGCTCGGTTTTAAGAGATGGTTTCTGAGTAATGAATTTCTTACCATGGTAAATCCTTTTGGGTTTTCGTTAATGGTTTTAATAATTATCAATCCTTCCAATAAGTGGTTTTGTAATAAGATTCACTTGCAATAACAAAAATTTTTGCTGACTTATTCTGATAATTTCAGAAAAACTTTATAATTATATCTGTTAGCGCCAGCTTTAATAACAGTATTTTGTTTTTTTTATAAAGTTTCAGATGAATATAAATATAATCATGATTATTTAATTTACAAAAACAAGTATAAATTAATTTTTTAATCCTGTCAAGAGAAATTTAAAACTTTTTTGAAAAATAATTATTTTTTTAATTTAAAGGTCTTGTATTCTGGTTGAAACGGTGTTATAATTAATTGAGGTTGTTGGTATTGCAAGGATTATAGCACTTATCAGAAACTCTTTATTTTTAGAAAGCCAGTGCTTTAAACTGCTAAATTAAGGCAATCGCTTTAAAATACTGGATTAAATCTAGATTTTGACTGGAGGTGGTTGGGATTGTGAATTTTATTGTTAATTGGCTGTTAATTTTCTTGAATCGGTGGATCGGTAATAGAGATTGGCCTGGCTGGCACAGGCAAATGGGTCCTGCTGGCAGCTGGCTGGCTGATAGAGACAGTCTTTACAGAGCTGTCTGTGGATTTCTGCCGGGATATTGGCCAGGCTGAGTTTTTTGCAGATCAGGTCTTTGTCTCCAAGCCGGCGGAGGAAGGTCCAGTATGATGGCAGGTCTGGATCGCTGTTGATCTCGCTGATTGATGGCGGACGGCCAAGGCTGGCATATTTTTGTAGATAGATGATAATTAGTTCTTTCTCGCTGTACTGGGTGCCTGGTCTTCTCGATGATTTCGGCCTTTTAGAGGCCTGTGGGTTGTTTTTAGGATCTCTTTGCTTAATGATAGTGACCACTCCTTTTTGGTTATGTTAATTCCAGGTTATTATTTTTGGGTCTGGAGTTTTGATTTATGGCAGAGTTTCTAATTAGTATTATCTGGAAATAAAATATGTTTAATTCTATTATATTTGCGGATATTTGTCAAGTGGTTTCTGGGGGTTTTTTTCAGGATTTGAAATTTATTTTTTAAAAATAATCCTTCGTTGCACTACCCTCTTCTATTAGTCAGGGGCTGGCGGTTATATAATTAGGATATAGCTTGAGTTTAGAGGCAGTTAATGGTTTGATGGATTTTATACTGACCAGGATTGGAGGTGGTGTTAATGCTTGAGGGTATTTTCTGTCAGAACTGTGGCCAGCTCAGTGATTTTAGTTTTTATCATGAGAATGACCTCTATGAACTGCAGTGTATTATTTGCGGGGCGGAGGGTAGAGATTTAGTTTTCTAAGTCATTTATAAGTCAGACCACCGGGGCGAGAGAACTGTGAGGATCTAGTATTAAAAATTTAATTCAGGGGGAATCTGAAGATGATATTAATGGTTAAGTGTTTGCGCTGTGGCCATAAGCTGGTTTTAAATGTTGGGGAAGGTGGACTGGAGGCTGCTAGTTGCAGTATCTGCGGGGCTCCTGGGGTTGATCTGAAGCTGATAGGGGATGTAAAAAAGATGATGCCGGATAGTGAGTTAATTGCTGGAGTTTTTGGGAGAGTGGCTTAAATTATGAGAGGGGTTGATCTGTATGGCAGAGGTTAAGGGTCCGTTGATGTCGATGAGTGCCAGCGGGAGGTTAGGCAAAGATGTGGTTTATTTTGAGCGTGATGGCAAGCAGCTTGTCAGGAAATATGTGAAGCATTCTATTTCTGATAGCAGCAAGAGTGTTAATAACCGGAATATTTTTAAGGAGGCGATAAAGCTTTCCAAGCAGCTGACTGATCTTGATAGGGAGGCCTGGAATCTGATGACTGAGGGGCTGCCGATCAATGGCCATAATCTTTTTATGAAGCTTGCGATGGATACGATGCATAGTGGCAATGATTTTCTGCCGGTCTCTATTCATAATTATAGTTTTATGGCTAATAAGGCCTGTGACAATTATCTCCGGCTGGATGTGGCCTTTAATGGTAAGCCTGATGGTGATTTCTTCTTATTTATCGGTGAGGGCAGTTTTAAGGACTGGGTTGCCGGGGATGTGATTAATGGCGAGGGTGGTGTTAGTGACCTGCTGCTTTTTAGTCTGGCGAATACTGGCAAAACCGGTTCTGGAGGCTTTACTGTTAATGGTTTCCTGCCTGGTCAGGAATACTGGTTCAGGTTGGTCGAAACTGAATATCAGGGGATTTCGGCAGTTTTCAATTTTGGAGGATAGTAGGAGGGGTGTAGGAGGGATGTAGGAGGGATAGCGGACTAAAGAAAGGGGGAACAGATAATGAATAAGATTAAGTCGATAGCGATAGATGTCGGTCATGGCGGGAAGGATCCAGGGGCGGTTGCTGATCTTTATGACGATGGGGCTGCCAGGCTGGCCAACCGTGGTAGATTGCTGGAGAAGGATTTGAATTTGCGGCTCGGGGCTGAGGTCTTTGGCCAGGCCCTGGAGGCCGGATTTGATGCTCATCTCCTCCGGGGCGGGGATTATGATCAGTCTCTGGGCCAGCGGACTGATCTGGCCAACCGGCTTGGAGTTGATTTGTTTTTGTCTATCCATCATAATGGGGCGGCTTCTGCCGCTGCTGGCGGAACTGAGACTTTTTATTTTCCCGGGAGCCAGGGCGGTGAGCTGGCTGCCAGGCTGGTTCAGGCTGCCATGGTTGAGGCGCTGGGGCTTGCTGACCGGGGGATTAAGGCTGCTGACAATCTCCATGTATTGCGGGCAACCGGGATGCCGGCTATTCTGATTGAGCCGCTCTTTTTGACCGGGGAGGCTGATCAGGTGATACTTTGTGATGGTGGCTATTTTAGGAGGCTGGCTCAGGCGATTGTTGGAGGGATTCTGGGGGGATAGGGGGTTGGGCGGCTGAAAGTATTAGATAAGACTAGTTATATCGAACTATTTAGGTATAAAGTCTCATAATTATCGCCCTCTTTTTGAAGGAAAAAATGCCATAATATTCAAGTTTAATTAATAAGTATGATTTATCAACTTTATTATAGGGGGTAGATAATATGAGAGTATCGAAAATTAAGCTGGTTGGTATTATTTTTCTATTAGTCTCCTTTTCTCTGGCTATGACTGCCTGTGATGGTTTAGATGATGGTGTGACCGTTGACGATGATAATGTTTCAGAATATGAAATATTGGTTTATGATGAGACCAATGATGAACCGATTGAAGGTGCAGATATAAGTCTTGGAACTAATACTGATGAAACTGACTCAAAAGGGGTTGCTACCTTTGAGGATATTGAAGAAGGGGAGAATGAATTAGTTATAGATGCTCCTGCTTACGAAGATTATAGTGAATATGTTGAAGTCAGCGAGGAGACATCTCCCCATTCTACATATCTTGAATTAGAAATTGAGCTCGCAGACTTACCCAGAAGTATGGTGGATGAGGGGCCGGAGTCTACTGGTCTTTCTCTAGGAAATACTGTGATTGCACAGGATATTTATGATAGAGATGTTGGATATATGGTTCTGAAATCTACTGCTAATCTTTATCTTAATTTACTTGATGAATATAATGACTGGATAGAGAATAAGATTAATGAAATAATGAGAGCTGATAGAGATACTGGAATTGATCTGGATATGATTGTTGGCGGAGAATATCAGGAGGAATGGAGTTACACTTGCAGCGATGACAATGAACTAAATAGAGAAATGCTGGGGGTCTTAACTGACGAAAGTGAGCATGAAATAAATGAAGGGGATAATGATAGTGATTATTATGAAAATAAATATAAAATAGAAATAGATATTGAAAATGAAGAAAATAAAAAAGGTGAGCTTTATTTCAGTGATGATTATACCAGATATAATTATTTAGAGGAAACTGAACTACATATTCCTCAAAATGGTGAGGTTGTTGTGGTAGATGCTCATTTTCAGGTTATTCATGATGAAGTTGAAAGATTTACTGTCATTTCATTTAATGTAAATGATAATGTTTACTTTAATGATGATGATTATTTTTCAATGGAAATGAACTTATTTGCAAATATTCAGGAGAATGGAGATGAAAAAACTGTAGAGTTTATTTATAATGAAAAAGATGATCATGAGAAAGATGAGGGTATTACAGCGAATTATGTTACAAAGTTAGCAGGTATTGAAGCTGATGATAATTTGACTGTTGGTTTAAATACCTGGTTTGGAAAAATCGGCGATGACAATCCTGGCTATGCGATGAATTTTGTACTTGGAGAAAATGAAGCAGATGAGATCTCTGATATAACTTCAGGAGAAATTAATGATCTGGTGATCTACGGTTTTGTTGATGATATTGATTCTTTCCCAAATGAAAAAAATGATAGTCCGGAACATGATTTTTACAGTGAAGAATCGTTTATAGACGAGGAAGGTTATCCAGACCAGGAGCAGGTGGATGAGATTTCAGAAAGTATGAATTATGATATAAATGCTAGTGATTTTGGTAATCCATCTGCTTTAATTGAGGAAATGGGATTATATTAAGATAGAATTTAAGACCCCACCAGTTCAAATCTTTTAAAGCTGGTGGGGTTAGCTATATTTTCAATCTATATCTTCTTTCACCGATCTTTTCGAGTTTGGAATTCCTTGATTTTATCATCATTTTATAAAGTAATAGTCTCTTTTCAGGGTCTCTATGCCTGGGGCCGCTGCGATAGCTGTTTTGAGCTGAGCTATTAGATGCTTTTGTATCAGTCTGTGATTTGTTCTGGCTGTTTGCTTCCAGGTAGTCTCTAACTTTAAGCATTTTAGCTCTTTTTTGACTGCGAGTTTTTCTATATCCATCTAAAGTTATTTTTGCCATCGCCATCTCCCCCTTTGTAACTTTAATTTTAGCATAATAATATTTCTTTTAGAAACTTAACGGATTTGTAAATGGAAAGAGCCTGGCCAGGCCCAGACTCTTTGTTGGTTATTCTTCTTCTGCTTCTTCTGGTTCAGTTTCGGTGGCTGCTTCTTTTTGAGCCTTAGCAGCTTTGGCCATTCCTTCAACTTTTTCTAGTAGTTCTGGCATCATTTCAAATAATTTATCCAGTGATCTTTTGCCATCTAATTTTACCAGGTCAACTTTGTCGCCTTTAACTACAAGAATTGCATCTGGAGAGATTCTGCAGCCAAGGCCGCCACCGCCGCCTTCGCTTTTATTACTTTCTTTATTTTCTTCGCCTATGCCGCCGCCCATGCCAAATGAAGCTGTTACTATTGGAATTAGTTTAATATTGCCGAGATCCATTGGTTCGCCGATTACTGTTTCTGTCTTGAGGAATTTGTCCAGTTTGTTATACATTGTTTCTAAAACATTTTGAGTCATTGCCATTTTTAAAACCCCCTATTTTTTATTGACTTTCTTTTTTAGCCTGATATTTTCTATAGAGATAAAGAGCCAGGAGTCCACCGGTAATTGCAGGTACATAGTTTAGAAATCTATTGATTATTAAAGGTAATCCATCCATTAAATTCCCCCTTATAAATTGAAATTTCCCAATGATTTATACTAACTTTCATTTATATTTGATAAAGCCATTAACCCAGGTTATTTAGTCTGGGCCAAAGGCATGAATCCTGCTATTTTGATTTGATTGTTGCAAGTATTTCTGGATAATCTTTATTTATATCGATTTCCTGGTCAGGAATGACGCCACTACTTGTTTCCTGGCCACCTGGCCGGACGAAATATTTATAGGATGACCGGCCCTGGAGGCTGGTATTGGGCAGCTCGAAGAAGAAAGAGTCGCCATAACTGGTTGGTAATCCTCCTGTCTCCTGGCCTACTATCCGGGCTGCTTCATAATCCTGGCAGAGGGCTGCAAAGTCTGCTGCAGCTGAAAAAGTCGCTGGACCTACCAGTAGATATGTCTGGCCTGAAAAACGATAATCATTTTCTGGCGGATGAGTTAAGCCTGGTTCGGATTTATAGATGTCATCTCCTCTGATAAGATTTAAAAATCTATAATAAATCTGGCTGTGCCAGGGTTGATGTCTGGCAAGTACAGGTCTGGAATAGCGGGTATCGACCCTGGAAAATGAGCGATAGGGCGTATCAGTTAAATAGTGGAAGACTTCGTTGAACTGATAGGTTGAGCCGCCGCCATTATTTCTCATATCTATTAAAAGATGGTTGATTTCTTGCTCTTTGATCTCTTTAAAGGACTCCTCTAAAAAGTTGAAATAGTCTTCGTTCATCTCAACAGGGACTGAATTTATTACTAGCAGGGCAGTCTCAGCTGATATGAAATCCAGTTTATAGGGCTGCTCTGCTGTGCGGGCTGGTAGTTGATCTTCCTGCAATCCCTGGAGGGTTACAGTCTCTTCTCTTTCTCCTGGTGCTCTGTATTTTATTGCAAATGGGCCTTCGATATCAAATAGTGCCCAGAGTAAGCGGCTGAAGTTATTTGACATAAGTCTTGCTCCGAATACTTTGCTTTCGTAACTGAGGACAGCTAGCATATCATTTTTAATTCTCTCTGCCAGGATGCCGTTAATGGCCAGAAGCTGTGAGCCTTCAGGAAGTTTTTCTTCGGTCAGGATATTTTTTAAGGTTAAAACTTCATCTTCCAGCTCCACTCTTAGTGGAAAAATGGTTCCACCGACTGCCAGGTAATCATTCCACTTATCCTGTGGAAAGAATACCTGAGTATGGCCATCCCTGAATAGGGCAGCCAGAGAAGCCAGTTTTTGATAGGCTTCTAGCAGTGTGTACTCGTCTTTTTCGTATAGCTGAGCTATTAGATCTCTCTGAAAAGGTTCGACTACTTCTTTAGAAGTTGTATGATAAATATTGGGATGGACTTCTTCTAAAAGCTCCCTCATATAAAGAAGATCGGCTTCTATCTCTTCAGGCGATATGGCCTGGGCTGAAATAGAAAATAGGATAAGGCCAGCGATTAATATGAGTAATGCTTTTTTAAGGATATTCTTTCTCATTATTGGACACCTCGAAATAATCAGTTGTGCTGGAGGACAAAATAATTATTGTCTTCACATGTTACTTTATATTATACTTGCAAAGATTAAATATGTCAATCTAAATATTAATTTTATTTAATTATAATCGCGATGATTTAAGAATATTATATTTACATTCTGATAAATTTAAAACCAGACTGGCTGCTGTTGCTAGGAATTAATGGCTGCAGCAGGTCTGGCTGAAGTTACGAGCTTATAATTTATTATCTTTTGGATCTTCAAAGTATAAAAATTTCATGAATTCTTTAAAGTTGGCTTCTATGGTATTTTTATTAAGACTGTAATAATGGGCCGGGGCTTCTACCCGCATTTTGACAACGCCCTGCATCTTTAATGTGTTTAGGTGTCTGGAGACTGTCGATGGATTGATCTGCATATGCCTGCCCAGGTTATCGACTGTCATCTCATGATTTTCGGCAAGCAGACGAAGGATTCTGTTCCTGGAATTATGGGAAAAACTCTTGAAGAAATAGGCGAATTTGTCATGCATAATTTATCTCTCCTTTTTAGAAAAAAAGTAGTTGACAGAATTGATATTTATAGTTATACTATATATATTATATGTGCATTTGTCAAGATATAAATATGCGCATATGTAAATTAAAAAGGAGGGGTTTAGATGGACGTCAAAACAATTAATGAAAAATTAGGTTTAAAAGGCAAAGTTATTGTTGTACTGGCTATTCTAGCTGTAGTTGTGGGAGGTTATTATGCAGTTACTGTTAGAAGTGACACCAGAATAACTAAAGCCCTCTCTGAAATGCCTCAAGGTCAGATTCAAATGATTAATGATGTCGGCGAAACAATTACTCTTGATCTTAGAATTGCTGAAACTACTGACGCTAGAAATGCTGGTTTTAGAGGTGTTGGCTCAGAAGTAGTTAATAATACTATCATTCTTTATAGATATACCAGAGATACTGTTGCTACTCATCTATTGGATAAGGTTAGGGTTCCCCTTGATCTTGCTTTCTTTACTGCTGATGGTGAATTGATTACTGTTGTTCAGACAGAGCAGGGTGCTTCTACTAGATATAGTGCAGGTTCCCGTGTACAGTATAGATATATTTTAATGACAGGCCAGGGTTTCTTTGAGAGAGCCGGGGTTTCTGCTGATGGCGAGGCCAGGCTGGTTATTGATTCTTTAAGCAGGCAGTAATTTTATATTATAAAAATAAGTTTGTGCCTGTATAATATAATATTTAAATTTAACTGGCTAGAGCTATTATTCCAGCCAGTCTTTTATTTCTAAGCAGAAAAAAGCCAGCCCGAAGGTTATTAAAATTGTTTGAAGGCTCCAGGCTGGCTAATATATATATGATATGAACTTAAGCTAGGTTAAAATATTGGCTGCCACCAGAATATGCATAATCGCCGCAATGATTGGGATCATGATAAGTGTTCTTAGAATGAAAAGGACAACTAATTGATGGAATCTAATCGGTATATCGCTAAACATATCCATCATCATTGGTCCGACTGCCGAGAAGAAGATCAGCTGGGAAATTGAAAGAACGGCAATAAAGAATTTAGCCGGCATTGAAGCCTCAACAACCATTAGGGCTGGAAGGAACATTTCGGTAATACCGATAAGTGTTGCCGGTGCAAGCATCTCTGCATCTGGAACATTAAATAAGTTTAATAAGGGTACCATTGGCCGCCCAAGCCAGTCAAAGATCGGAGTAAATTCAGCTATCAATATAGCAATTGTACCAACAGCCAAAATTGTCCCTATAATCAATGAAGCCAATTTTAATCCATCAATAAATCCTCTAAAGGCAACTTTAAAGAAGCCCTCTTCTTCCTTAACCTTTCTTATGGCTTCAGAAACTGCATACTGGAAGTAGTCTTTAACTGAACCTTTTATTGGCTTTTCAGGATCTGGTTCTACAACGTAATGGTCTGGAACCCTGGATAATGGAGGTATCCTTACTGTTACAATAGCTGCTACCAGCATACAGATTAGATAGGACAGGAAGATATATGGAAAGACATGGAGTAAATCCAGTGTTGCTGCAACTACTCCAACAAAACCGATACTAACTGTTGCAAAGCAGGTGGCATTGATAAATACATGGCGTTTGGAATAGCCTCCCTCTCTGTATACCAGGTTTGTAACGTACATGCCGACAGAGTAAGATCCTATCCAGGAAGCCAGGGCATCAAGGGCTGCCCTACCTGGCACCTTAAATAATGGCTGCATCAAAGGCCTGGCAAGGGTACCTACAAATTCCAGGCCACCTAAGAGAACAAAGAGTGATAGGAAAATAGCGCCAATCGGAATGATTACGGCTACAGAGAATGTCAGTGTTCCCCACATTAAACCGCCAATATCTGGCCTGTGGAGGACAGCTGGGCCAATATCAAAGAACATCATTATGGCCATTGCCAGTCCTAAAATCCTTAATAACCAGAAGATTGGGCCTGATTCATAATAACTGGTAAATTCAGAGTCAAGCATTTTCTTTTCACGGTTTTTATTTAAGAGGGCTATAGTCGAAAAGAAAGCACTAATTAGAATTGAAATAAAGACATAAATTCCTACGGCGGAACCGAAATTACCTGTGATATAACTGACAACTATATCAAAGGGTACTGTTGTTCTGCCATTGGAACTGACTGGAAATAGGAAAAATCCTATACCTATTACGAGGGCAATTGCAAAAACTAAAAATGGCTTCCATTCAAAATCCTGAAGTTCTAGCTCTTCTATAGGTTTTGGTTCCAGTTCTTTCTCAATCTCATAAATTTTCCCTTCTCCACCAGTCTGACTGCTCATGATTTAACCTCCCTGTTTTCTTTTAAGAATCTAACTTTTCCTGGACAGTTTTCTTAATTAATTCTTCATCGGCCTGATATGGCAGAGTTACATGGCCGGAACCAGATTTATTTTTCTGCCATTCAAGCATAGTTTCAATTGCATGTTCATTCCTGGCCCAGGCTCTTCTGGCCACACCACCATGGACGTCCCAGTCTACTGAGGATTTAATTATATTGTCTACTCTATTGCTGCCATCTAGGACTAGTCCGAAGCCACTATTAAAGCATTTACCTATCCCTACTCCACCGCCATTACTCTGAACGGCCAGGGTCATTCCTCTGGCAGCATTTCCGGCAAAACACTGGACTGACATTTCAGCCATGATATTGCTGCCATCTTTAATATTGGCTGTTTCTCTAAATGGGGAATCTGTACCGCCGGTATCATGATGGTCTCTGCCTAACATTATCGGGCCAATTTCTCCATTTCTTACCATCTCATTAAAGACAAGGGCTATTTTAACCCTGCCTGGCCCATCAGTATAAAGTATTCTTGCCTTTGATCCGACAACCAGGTCGTTTTCCTCGGCATCTTTTATCCAGTGGTAGTTATCATAATCCTGAGATCTTCTTTCCGGGTCTATACATTGGGCTGCTGCCTCGTCTGTCATTTTTAAATCAGAGTCTTTTCCACTTAAACAGACCCAGCGGAAGGGACCATAACCGTAATCAAAACAGATCGGGCCCATAATATCCTCTACATAGGACGGGAAGATAAAGCCTTTATCTGGATTATCTTCATCAAGGGCAATTTCTGTGGCACCTGCATCGTAAACAGCTTTCATGAAGCTGTTGCCATAGTCAAAGAAATATGCGCCTCTATCTACAATCTTTCTGATAAGCCGAAAATGTTTCTGGAGCGAATTATCGACGGCATCTTTAAATTCAGCTGGATTATCATCTAATAGTTTCCTGGCCTGATCATAGGGATAACCAACAGGTATATAACCGCCACTATAAGCCTCATGGCAGGAGGTCTGATCTGATAAAAGGTCAACTTTTATATTATTTTCCACTATATAAGCAAGTAGATCAACGATGTTGCCGTGATATGCTATGGAAATAGCTTCTCCGCTTTCCTGGTATTCCCTAACCCAGTCAAAGATCTGATTAAGATCATCAGAAACTTTGCTCAGCCAGTTCT
This sequence comes from Halonatronomonas betaini, assembly GCF_015666175.1. Lineage (NCBI taxonomy): Bacteria > Bacillati > Bacillota > Clostridia > Halanaerobiales > Halarsenatibacteraceae > Halonatronomonas > Halonatronomonas betaini. The sequence goes on from NZ_JADPIE010000002.1 coordinate 193,879, forward strand.
GCCTCTGTCTTGTCTCTATGGCAGATTTATCTACTTCTGCCAGGACACCGATACCACCTGCTATTTCTATGGCCTTAGCCTGGGCGCCACTCATCCCCCCGAGGCCTGAGGTAACAAATAGCTGACCACTTAAGTCTTCGTCCTGGTCATTATCTAAAAACTTGCGGCCGGCATTAAGAAGGGTTGTATAAGTTCCATGAACTATTCCCTGAGGACCTATATACATCCAGCCGCCGGCGGTCATCTGGCCATAATTAGCAACCCCCATCGCTGCAGCTTTATTGAAATGCTCGGAATCATCAAACATACCTACCATTATGGCGTTGGTTGATATTACTCTAGGGGCATCTGGCTTTGAGGGAAATAGCCCCAGGGGATGGCCTGAATGAACAACTAATGTCTGATATTCATTCATTTCCTGTAGATATTTCTTGATAAGACGATATTGCATCCAGTTCTGGAAGACCTGACCACTTTCGCCATAGGTTACAAGCTCATAGGGATAGAGAGCAACCTCAAAATCCAGATTATTATCAATCATCAACTGAAGAGCCTTTCCCTGAACTGTTTTCCCTGCGTAATCATCGATTGGCTTAGCCTTGATTTCTCCTTCCGGGCGATAGCGGTAACCATAGATGCGACCTCTAGTCATCAATTCTTCCATAAATTCAGGTGCCAGTTCAGCATGAAGTTCAGCTGGAATATACCTGAGAGCATTCTTTAAAGCAGTTTCCATCTCTTCCTGATCAAGTTTTAGCTCTCTCTTTGGAGCCCGACGAATATCATCCCTGAACCTTGGTTTAGGAGGCAATTCAGATGACAGCTTTATCTTCATTGCTTCACCAACATCCAGATTAATTGAATCAATACTCACTATTTTCCCCTCCTCGGTTAAAATTTTTAATTTTATTACTTATTAGATAATTCTCTATTATAATGAAAGTTCCTGCATAACGACAGGCTAAACTAAAGTTTAATTTTACAGTTTGTTCTTTATATCAAATGACAAGTCTAGATTTTTCATCCTAAAATATTGATCTTATTATGCTTTCATGAAATTAACTTCTACCAAACTTCTATTCTAATATAACCAATTAATTCTTCTTTACATATGCCTCACCTAAAAATTCTGGAACACTAATTCTAATACGGATGCAAATAAAAAACCTGGCCGTGATAGCCAGGTTTTTTGTATTGCTTAAACTTTTATCTCTTTTATATTGTCTATGATCTGGTCTGCGATATTAAGGTAGATTTTGGAGATTTCATGGTCTGGATCTTCGAATATGACTGGTTTACCTGTATCGCTTAGCTTTCTGATTTGGGATTGAAGTGGAATTTCTCCCAGGAGCTCAATACCTAGCTGGTCTGCCAGTTCCCTGCCGCCATTTTTGCCGAAGATATAGTCTTTATGGCCGCATTCTGAACACTGGTAATAGGCCATATTGTTGACCAGGCCCAGGACGTCCAGGTCTAGCTGTTCGGCAAGCTGGCCGACTCTACCGGCAACGCTGGTTGCTGTTTCCTGGGGTGTGGTGACTAAAAGCACTGATGTATCTGAGAACTGCTGCATGATATTTAATGGCATATCGCCGGCACCTGGTGGCAGGTCAAATAGGAGATAATCCAGCTCTCCCCAGTAGACATCTTCCATAAACTGTTTTAAGGCGCTCTGTAATAATGGTGCCCGCCAGATTACGGCCTCGCTCTGATCGCCAACGAATGAGGCCATTGACATTACTTTGATTCCGTTTTTATCCGGAGGATAGATCTCCTCTTCGCTTTTTGCCTTTGGTTTATCTTTAAGTCCCAGGATTCCAGGAACATTGAAGCCATAGATATCGGCATCGACTATGCCAACTCGCTTTCCTCTCTCTTTTAGGGCTGTTGCCAGGTTAACTGTAACTGTTGATTTGCCGACTCCACCTTTGCCGCTGGCCACAGCTATTAGGCCTTCATGAATTGAGCCGTGGTTTAAGATTATTCTTCCGTCTTCGATATCGTACATATATTATTTCCTCCTGTTATTGTATTTAATGTTCATTCCTTAAAAGGATATTACTATCTTAGTTGGTTTTCAGTTGAATGCTTAACATTATGCAATTAAAAAAACCTGGCCGTGGTGGCCAGGCTTTTGTCTGGAAAGGTCTGGATAGGTCTAACCCGGGGTGTGGGTTTTATTGGTTAGAGGGTTGAGAAGCTGTAGATTCCGGCCTCACCGGCGAAGTGGCGGGCGGTGTTTTCTTTGTTCGGAATGATGTCTGGTTTGATCGGGATCAGGCCATTATCCTGGAAGTTGGAGTATTCATTGATGGCCACCAGGCCTGTTGGATGGTCGCCAGTTGTTTCCATCCGGTAGATGCGATATTCTTCAGCGCCATCGACTGGCTGCCAGTTGATCTCGACGAAGTTATCGTCATCCAGGGCCTCAAAGTCTGGCACGGAGCTCATGTGGGCCATGCTGGGGTTTGTCTCCCGGCCTCCGATAACTGCTGTTACGGCATAAAGGACTGCGTTATCGCCTTCGGTACCGACGACATATGAGTCGATTGTGGTCGGTGGAAATAGATACTGGGTCTCCTGGTCAATTGTGAAATAGTAGTTTGATTCTCGGTCTAAATCTTCTAAGTCTGCGAAGTTGATCTCTCCGGCTGTGGCCATTACTGTTGTGCTCTGATTGAGAGCGGTCGGTGTGTTCCCGTATTTGATTGTGACCGGGCCATCTTTATCGACCATAAAGCTGATGGTGCAGCTGTCGATGGTCTCTTCTTCGATTTCGACGGCTGAAATCAGGTTAAATAGGGGCATGGAGTTGATTATGGCTTTAACCCTTTTGATAAATAGGTTGTAGCCTGTTAATGGCTGGCCTGAGGCTTTGAGTTTCCAGGCGGCTTTGTCGTCTCCGGACAGGCGCTGGTATAGCGCTGTTGCCTGGCGGAATTTGTCTCTGACGGCGATCTGTTTCTTTGTGTTGGGCTGGGTGGCAGTGACATGGCGCCTTACATAGTTGATGCCTTTCCATTTGCCAAAGACCATGGAATCTCCGAACTTTCCTGATGCGTCGATTGAGAATAGTGGTCCTGTAACCTTTGCCATAGTGATCCTCTCCTTTTTTAGGTGGGGCAGGCTGGCTGTGGGTTTTAGCCAGGCCTGCGGTGGTGATGGCCAGGGCCGGTGGGCTGGCCTGCTGGCTTTGGTACCTCTGTTACTTCCTGGAGGAGCGTTCTTCCAGGATGGCCTTTACAGTGGCGACAGATTCGACCAGGGAGATAAGGATTTTATCTACCCTGGTTAATAGGAGGATGCAGATTGCTGCCGGGAACCCGTAATTGACAAAGAGTTCGATAATCTCCTCCATAAGCTGCCTCCTCTCTCTGGGATAGCTGTAATTGTTGCTTTACAGCCAGGCGCCTGGCTTCAAACTTGCCCCGGGCGAGAGTTTCTGGAGGTCTTTTAACTTACTTTTTAATTCTATCATGCTATGGCCAGGTTTTATACAGGTGGGTAGTGCAACGAAGGGGTAATTAAAAAGAAAAATCCCCTGGCTGATTTTGATTAGCCACGGGATTTATATTGTTTTTCTACTATATAATTTTATTCTACAATGTGGACATCACTTGAATTAAAATCAATACTTATTTCATCGCCTCTTTGAAAGTCTTCTTTTAATCTTGTATTAAATATGTTAATTTTAATTGGTTTCTTTAAGCCTATATCAATATAATATTCATTGTGGGTTCCTAAGAAAACACGATTCTTTATTTTACCATTTATTAAACCCTGATTTTTTTCAGTAATATCCAGTGATTCTGGTCTTACAACTAATTGAACTTCATCTCCAATATTAAAGTCACCTTTTTGTTCTTTAGTTAAGCTTCGTTCTCCCATTATATCTAAAGTGAAACTGTTTCCTGAATTATTAGTGATTTCTGCTGGAAGAAGGTTTACTGTCCCAATAAAATCAGCAACAAATTCATTTTTGGGCTGAAAATAAACTTCTTCTGGATTCCCTACCTGTTCAATATGGCCATCATTCATAATAACAATATTATCAGAAATACTCATTGCTTCATCTTGATCATGAGTAACATAAATTGTTGTAATTGATAAGTCTCTCTGAATTCTCCTGATTTCATTACGCATTGTTTCTCTTAATTTGGCATCTAAATTTGAAAGTGGTTCATCAAATAATAGAACTTTTGGTTCCATTATTAATGCTCTTGATAGTGCAACTCGCTGCTGCTGGCCTCCTGATAATTCTCCTGGTCTTCTATCTTCATAACCCTCCATACCAATGATTCTTAATATTTCATTTAATTTTTCTTTTTGTTTGGCTTTATTCATTTTCTTAAACCTAAGGCCATAGGTTATATTCTCAGCTACTGTCATATGAGGAAATAATGCATAGCTTTGAAAAACCATAGCTGAGTCTCTTTTATTAGCTGCTAAATCATTTACTCGTTGGTCATTAAAATAAATATCTCCATTAGTTGGATCTTCAAATCCGGCAATCATTCTTAAAGTTGTGGTTTTACCACAACCAGATGGTCCTAAAAGTGTTGTTAATTCTCCTTCTTTAAAATCCAGATTGAAATCATCAACTGCTGTTACTGATTCATCCATTTTAGGTGAATCAAAAATTTTGGTTATATTATTTAATTTTACTGAAGCTTTTTCAAGATTTACTGTTTTAGTTTTCATTTTATTACACCTCAAAGTTATTTTTATCAGGTGATATAACTACTGGTATTATCTTCACCAAGGAATTTCTGTAAAATACCAAAGACTATCATAACAAATACTATTAAGAAAAGACATAATACACTAGCTGCTCCTAGTTCCATTAATTCAGTATGTTGCAGAATCTGTATTGTAAGATGATTCCAGCGTGCTGATACAACAAAGATTATTGCACTAACTGCTGTCATTGCCCTTACAAAACTATATGATACTCCAGATAATATTGCTGGTTTTAGTAATGGTAATGTTATTCTAGAAAAAGTCTGAGCACTATTAGCACCTAAATCTTTTGATGCCTCAGAAATCGATGGATCTATCTGATTTAAAGCTGCTACTCCAGCTTCAATACCTACTGGCATATTTCTTAATGCAAGCAAAGTTATAATTATAAATATTGTACCTGTCATTACTATCCAGCCATCATTAAAAGCCAATACATAGCCTATACCTATTACTGTTCCTGGCACAGCAAAGGGTAACATTGATGAAAACTGTAAGGCTCTTCTTCCAATAAAATTCTTTCTGACTACTAAAAAAGCAATTATCATACCTAAAACACCTGAAATAGGTGCTGAGCTCACTGCCATTATTATTGTTCGTCTGATTGTTCCAAAGCCACCTCTGAAGGCATATTGGAAATGATCCAGGGTCAATGAATAATCTATACCCCAGAGCCTGAAGAAAGATCCCATAATAACAGTAGCATATAAAAGTATTGCAAAACTACTAATAAATAGCATGTATATGAATAATGCATACTTTACTGGTTTTGAAGCTAAATCTCTTTGACTTCCAGAAGGTTTCCCAGTAACTGTAACAAATGATTTTTTATCTACCCAATATTTCTGGAAAAGGAATGCTGTTAAAGAAGGTATTAGTAACAATATAGCAAATGCTGCACCTCTAGCAAAATTGTATCTACCTGTAATCTGGATATATGCCTCTACTGAAAGCACATTGAAACCTTCTCCTAAAACCATTGGATTTGCAAAATCTGCTATTGACATAACAAATGATAATAACCAGGCACTTGCTACTCCTGGCAGAGCCAGAGGTAAGGTTATGGTTCTAAATACATCAAATTTATTTGCTCCCAAATTCAAACCGGCATTTTCCAATTCTGTACTAATTCTTGCTAATACTCCTGCTATTACTCGATATGCAATTGGCATTAAACCTAAAGTTTGAACTATTATTAAGCCATCAAGTCCATAGATGCTATAGCCTCTAAGACCTAAAAGTTGGCTAGTTATTAATCCTCTGCGTCCAAATAAAAGTATTATGGAAATTGAAAGCATAAATGGTGGGGATATCAATGGAATCATTACAATTTTTTTAAACAAGCTTTTACCTGGTAAAGTTACTTTAGTTAAACTATATGCTGCTAGAAATCCAACTATCGTTGAAGTTGTTGCAACAGAAAGCCCTAAAATCATACTATTTGTAAAAGCCTGTCTTAGTCTTGCGCTAGAGAATATCGCTATGTACTGTAAAAAACTGAACTCTCCATCAACTGTAATACTCCTTATAAATACTCTCACTAATGGATATAAAATAAATACTGCTACTATTGTAGCAACTAATCCAATTGTTGCTGATAAAATTGGATCTTTTTTAAAAGTTATTATTAAATTTTTAAAACCCTGTTTAAGTTTATTAGATGTCATTGGATACACCTCATAATTAGTGTTAAACCAATAGGCCCATAGGGGTAAGGCCTATTGGTTTATATAGTTTATCTATTGATTTTTATATTTGCTTATTTAATTAACCGCCTATTTCTTCATCCCATCTATCAAGTAATCTTTCTCTATTCTGACCTGACCAGATATCGTCCTGATCTATTACTGTTAAGTCTTCGATAGCAAAGGCGCCTTCTCTTAAATCTTCAGCAGTCATGTCATTTCTTGTTGGAATTGAGAAGAAGTTAGCATATTCTTCAGCTGCTTCTCTACTTAAGAAATGATCATATAATTTTCTTGCTATCTCTGGATTAGGGCCACCTTCTACTATTGAAATGGAAGCTACCTCATAACCGGTTCCTTCTTCAGGAAAAGTTATTTCAATTGGATAGCCTTCTTCCTGCTGTTGTAATAGATCATGAGCATAAGCTATAGCTACTGGAGTTTCTCCCATAGCTACGTTTTGAGCTGGACGGAAACCAGAACGTGTATAAGAGATAATGCTTCTATCTAATTCATGCATATATTCAAATGCTTCTTCTTCTCCCATAATCTGAACCATGGTTGCAAGAACGTTATAGGCAGTACCTGAAGTACTTGGATATGCCATTTGTACCATATCTTCGAATTCAGGCTGTACTAAATCATCCCAGGATTGTGGTTTTTCCAGGCCATAATAGTCTAATAGGTCAGGATTGCTACTAAATGCTAATGCACCAAGATATAGCCCTGCCCAACGACCTTCTGGGTCTCTAAACTGCTCAGGTATATACTCTTCTCTAACTTCACTATCATAAACTGCTGTAAGACCATTTTGAGCTGCTTCTATATGTCCAAGACCAACTCCACCAGTCCAAAGATCTGCCTGTGGATTACTTGATTCTGCTTCAAGTCTTGAAACTACTTCACCTGTTGAAAGCTGTACGTATTCTACTCTGACACCATGCTCTTCTTCAAAGCTTTCAAAAAGATTCATTGCTGCATCTTCATCCATAGTATTATAAACTGTTATAGTCTGGGCTTCTACTTGACCACTAAAACTAAACGCAAAAACAAAAAGACCGATAAATAGGATTATGCTTAATTTTTTCATTTAAGTATTTCCTCCTTTAAATTGGCAAAAATTAATATAAAAAAATAAAAAGCTTTAAGAGATTTTTGTCCTAATTCAAACCTAATCATTAGTAAGTTCCTCATAACAAAGTCTGTTATACGATAGCATTAATTATTTTTTATCTAGCTAATTCCAGGCCTCACCTCCACAATTGATAATTAAGTTTATTACTAAATTGAATATAACATTTTTAAAAAAGTTATATGTTAATTGAATGTTAAATCTATGTTAATATCTATTAAACATTTAATAATAATTTTTGGTTCAATGCTTTATGGACACCTTCCTCATTATTTGAAGTAGTTATAGCATCTGCCGCAGCTTTAACTTCTTCGCTAGAATTAGCCATTGCCACTGAAAACCCTGCTTCTTTAAACATTGGAACATCATTAAGTCCATTGCCAATAACCATTGTTTTATTAATTGGAATTTTTAAGTGGCTGGCAAGAAATTTAATCCCATCACCTTTATTAGCTTTAAGATTACTAATTTCTATTGAGTCCTCTGATGCTCTAGTTATATGTAGCTTTTCACCATAGTTGATCAGAAAATCATTGAAGCCCTTCTTTATTTTTTTAGTTGATTTATGATGGAGCAGAATTTTTATTGGATCTTTAAGATTCAATCCATCTATGGATTTTATATATTTAATATTTTTCACTTCTTTTAATTCCCTATGAATATCTTGCATTTTTTCTGAAGTAGTATATATTGTATCTTCATAATAAATACTAATAATATATTCTTCTTTTTTTGTTTTATTAAATATCTCAATTAATAATTTTTTGGGGAATGTTATTTTTTTATAGGTCCTATTTTCATCTTTTATAAGACCTCCATTGGCTGTTATAAGTGGAAGATTAATTTCCAGCTCTTTAGCATAGTTTTTTAATGAGTGATATGGGCGCCCACTAGCTAATGTAACTAATAGATCTTTATTCTTAAGGTTAAGTATTGTTTGCTTAGTCTTTTTAGTAATATCTTTGTTATCATTTAGTAAGGTGTCATCTACATCAATTGCTATTAATTCATAGGGAAAATTGGGCATTAAATGTCTCTCCTTTAATTTGAGTTAGTTACTACTGAATGCTGGATACCAGAGTCAAAGTTTATACTAAACTGAATTGGCTTTTCGCCAGAAAATGTTATTCTATCAATTTTTAAAATCGGGGTTCCTATCTCCATATTTAAAACTTCTTTAATAGGTTCATCTACAGAAATAGCTTCAATTTTCTGCCTTGCTTTTGTAGGTCTGTTGCCAGTTTCCATAAATGTATTGTAAATAGACTCTCTTTCAAGATCTATTTCTAAAATTTTTGGGCAGATATCTTTAGGAATATATGATTCTTCATAGGCTTTTGGGATCTCATTTGCAAGTCGAATTCTTCTAGTGAATATAATATCTGAGTCTTTAGCTATTTTTAATTTTTTGGAAATGAAATCATCAGATTTTATTAACCTTCTTTCAAGTAAAATTGAAGAAGGTTTGCTTCCAAGCATTTTAACTCTTTTATTAAAACCTATAAGTTCCTGTAATGTATCAATTCTATTTTCTTCTTTGGAAATAAATGTGCCTTTTCCTCTTTTGCGATGCAGAATTCCCTGTTCAACAAGTTTATCAATGGCTTTTTTTATAGTCATTCTACTGACATCATATTTTTCGCTTAGATCTCTTTCTGATGGAATCTGTTCACCTGGTTTAAACTGTTTAGCATCTATTTTTTCTTTTATAACATTCTCTAATTGATGATATAAGGGGATTGGACTATCAGGGTTTAATTCTGTCATATTGTTGACTCCTTTTTAAATAAGAATGGAAATTTAACGTAATTATTTTTTATTAATTGAAGCAGATAATTTAAACTATTTTGGAATATATGTATAGTGGACTATACCACGTTAAATGTATCTTACCATTTCTATTTATTAATGTCAAACAATTTTCACTATTAATTAAAAAAACTGCTGGATTATCTCCAGCAGCCTAGTTTGATCTATAAACTATTCTTTTTTGAATTATTATAAATCTTGTTATTTGCTTATATTTACTCGATCATTGATTCCAGGGTTACGGAAATAGAATAGTTATGTGTTTCTTCAAGGGTAAATGGTTCAGTTACTATATCGAACTGTGGATAGGCGTCGTCATCTGTTGAACGGATTCTTAGATAGGTGTCATATTCTGCATCCCAGGGAGCTTCATCGCCATCGCGAACTTCTTCTGGAATTTCAAATGCTAAATGGCCACCTTCATCTGCCGGTTTCCATTCTGTGAATCTTCCTGCTGTCTCTTCGCCGGCTTCGGCTCCTGCATATAGTGAAGCTTCCCAGTCTTCTGTATGGCCAAATTCATTGGTTCCGGTAAAGAGGATTAAAGAAACTAATGCTTCTCCTTCATCCTGATCATCTACCACATTTACTTCAGTATTTAAATTTAATGCAACATCTATGCTTTCATCTTCGCCTAAAGTAAAGGGGGCTGAGACGAAATCAAATTCAGGGTATTGATCATCCATGCTTCTTAAGCGGACATAGGTATCCATTTCTACGTTCCATGGAACTTCGTCGCCTTCACGGACTTCACCTGGAAGTTCAAACTGAATATATTCATTATCGATTGGCTTCCATTCGGTAAACCTGCCTGCTGTCTCTTCGCCTGCAACTGCACCTTCATAAAGAGAAGCTTCCCACATCTCAACCTGACCGAACTCATCTTCAGCCATATTTAAGCTGATAGTTACATCTGAAATATCTTCTGCGTAATTTGTATTGGCAATCGGGACAAAAGCAAATACCATAATTACAGCCATTAATATAATCAGTCTTTTCTTCATAGGTTAATACCTCCTTATAAATTTTGCTAAATAATTTTTCTGTTCATAATTATAGCAAAGTAATTTTTTGATGTCTAATAAGATCTTTTTATAAATTCTTAATATTTTACTCTGCTTAACATATTTAGGCAGTAAACTTCTTAGTTTTTAGTTGAATTGAATAAAAATAATAGCTATAAGTTTTATTTATAAATTAATTTCTGGCTTTAATAATTAAAAACCAGGGGTTTTTTGATAGTTTGTTGTAATCAGCAGGATCGGCTTCTTTGAATTTTTCTGTAGGCACTGGTTCCAGGAGTTCTTCGATCTGGAAGCCGGCTTTTAATAATGGGGAGATAATTTGATTTAACGGCCTGCGATAAAACTGGACTTCGACTTTTTTATTGCCTGGCTGCCAGTGATCTGTCAGGAGTTCTGTTGCGAAATAGTTGTCTCTATCAAATACTGTGAAGTCCATGAATGGGTGATGGACAGAAAAACCAGACTGCCTGACTTTTTTAATATTCTATTGAACTCGGCCATGACTGGCTCCCAGTCTTTTATATAATGGAGGGTTAGGGATGAGATTATAAGGTCTAGTTCCTGATCTTTTATGAAGTCCAGGGGCTGGTTAAGATCTGCCTGGATTATTTTTGCCCTGCTGCCGACTCTCTTTTCTGTCATTTTGATCATCTCTGGACTGAAGTCGATGACTGTAACTTCTGCTCCCTGATTGAGCAGCCACTCTGTATACCAGCCTGCGGCACAGCCGGCATCCAGGACTTTTTTATTTTTAACTGGTGGTAGCATTGAGTTTAGATTGTTTAAAGTTAAAATACTTTTATGTTAATATTATAAAAGAGTTACTTTTGTATCAGGGGGTATCTAATAATGAAAAGTAAATTTAATTTTAATAGAGATAGCTTATTAACTGTTGTCTGGACTTCGCTATTTACAGGAATTATTTTAGTTCTATATATTCCTGAAACTAGAGAAATGTTTGTTAAGGCTACAAATAATCACCCCTATCTTATGGGAATGCTTAAATTAGGGGTGCTTGGAACAATGGGAGACTTATTAGGTAGCAAAATAGTTCAGGGCAAGTGGGTTTTAAAAGGAATAAATCTTCATAAGAGAATACTTGTCTGGGGTTTTATAGGGATATTATTTACAGTTGCCTTTCCAATTTATTCATATGGAGTCGAAGGACTTTTAATGGAGGGTTATCTTCCAGGGAGTAATTCAGCCCTATTAACTTCATTTTGGAAATCTTTTTTGATGAATTCTTTATTTGCTTTTCCGATGATGGTTATAAACCGCTTCCTCAATAAGTTGATTGACCACAATAATTTATTTAGTATCTGGCCAATTTACAAAACCTTTAAAGAAATTAACTGGGAGCAAATGTTAAAAATTGTTGCTCCTACCTGTCTCTGGTTTTGGCTGCCGATAAATACAATTACTTTTCTGTTGCCATCAGTTTATAGAGTTATTAGTGGTGCTTTACTTGCTGTTGCTTTAGGATTTATTTTGGGCATGGCAAAAAAACTAGGTGTCCAGGAAAAACAGGTTCAATGCTGATTTATTAGAATGATGTTTTAATTTATGTCAATCTAACTTTGCTTGATGTCAGGAATATCACCATTTTAAGTTACCTGAGCACGAATTTTTTATAAAGTATCATTAAAAGAATTAATCCAAATACTGTTGCAAATCCGGCCAGCAAAAATGCTGGTGTAAAAGAACCGGTAAGATCTAAAAGCCAGGAGCCTATTAAGCTTGTTATAGCTCCAAGTCCAAAGGCGCTAAAGACCAGGCCATAATTCATGCCAAGATGTTTGGTTCCTGAAATCTTTGCCACAACTACAGGAAATAGGGCAAAGGTGGTTGCATAGCCCAGACCAAGCAGAAGTGAACATATAAAGAGTAATAGATAATTTGTTGCCACCCAGGGAAAAGCTATAAAGACTGAACTCTGAATTATATAAACACCGATCATAACTCGAATGGATCCAAAACGGTCAGCCATCCAACCCATAGCAGGTCTGCCCATACCATTTGCCAGAGAATAAAATGAAACAGAAAATGCTGCAAAAGCAGGTGCCAGCTGAAGTTCTATCTCCCCATAGGCTGTTAAAAGACCAATAGCTGTTAAACCACCACCTATTACTGCGGCAAGTGCTAACCATAGCATATAAAACCTTGGTGTTCTTATGAATTCCTGTGGCGTCACCTCTTCCACCACTTTAATAACATCCTTAACTTTAAAGTTAGAATTTACATTTTCAGGAGCTTTCCAGTTTGAAGGAGGGTTTTTTATAAGATTTGCTCCTATAAATGAAACTGCTGTTATAAAGATACCCAGAGCAAAGAGAGTTCCATCAACTCCCCAAACTGCAATCATCTCTTTTTTTAATGGTGCAAAAATAACAGCTGCCAGACCAAATCCCATAACTGCCAGGGAAACTGCAAACCCGGGACGATCAGCAAACCATTTCCGAGCTGTTGGAGCTATTGTAGCATAGGTGAGTCCACAGGCTATCCCGACACCAATTCCATAAGCAAGGGTTAACCAGATTGGGTAGGGGAAAAATCTCATGAGAGCTGCCAGGCTATATCCTACCAGGAAGATTATTGATCCAACCATTGCTATCTTTCTAGGGCCATATTTATCCTGGAGCCAGCCTGCTGGAATCATTGTTAATGAAAATACTATGATCATAACAGTAAATGGCAGGTTGGCCTGAGCCGCTGTCCAGCCCCAATTTTCAGCCAGTGGTAGCACAAATGAACCCCAGGCATAACTCATACCACCCATTAATGATAGCAAAAACCCTCCAAATAAAACAATCCAGCGTCTACGAAGTAGTTTTTCACTGTTTTTTATATTATTTTTCATGCTGCTCCTCCTGAAAGCCTTTTTATAAGTCACTATATTTTTTGTTTTCCTTATTATTATAATTAGACATATTTAAAGGAATACCTGCATAATAATAAATTATATTTATTAAAAAGGCTTAAATTTTAAAGATTATTGAAATTAAGTTTTTCCAGTTCATCTGGAAATTCCAGCCAGTAATCAGGGAAGTAGCCTCTGCCTTCTCTGTTTTTTAAGTCTGGCTCAAAATTAATTCTGGTACCAATTCCAGCTCTTATTCCAGAGTTATTTAGGATAAATTGAGAGAATCCCCCGGATAATAATGAACCTCTGGTATTACTGCCTATGAAGGTTACATTCTCTAACTGCCTGAGGTATCTTATGAAATATTCTCCTGCTGAAATCGTCTGGCTATTGGTCAGTACTATCAGGTCTGTATCATTTTCCAGTTCCCGGGTCAGGTCTATTCTAATATCTGACCAGCCCCGGTGTGAGAGAGGGCTGTAATTGTTTTCTATAGTAGTTTTAAATCGTTGACGGGATTCTGGTGGGTACTGCCAGAGGTTATTTTTCATTAATCTATAGGAAGCCTCGGTTCTGAGATAGGCTTCAACCTGATTTTCTCCAACATATCTGCCTGTGAATCTCTGGAGCCATCTACCGGCATACTGCGGAGAGCCACCGGCATTCCATCTTAAGTCTATTATTAATTTATCGTATTCACTAAGATTTCTGGCATCAGAGAGAAATTGGTTGAGCTAGGCTTCCTGATTGGAATCTAGAGGATGTAAACTTCTGATTTTTATTGCTGGAATTCCATTGATTTCGGTTTTCTTGTATATTTCATCTTTTTCTGGACTACCTAACTGGCTTTCATTTTCCTGCTGTTGGATTTTAGTAAGTGAGATTTCCTCTGTATATTCTTGATCTGATTTTAGCTGTATCTCCCTGGCTATTGCTGTTTGTTCTTTTTCAGTAGTTTCAAGCAGTAAGCCAGGGTGATAATGTTTATTGCCATCTCTGTCGATAAAGGGCCAGATTGATTCTTCAAGTTCATATCCGGCTAATCTCTGAAATTCATGGCCTGATTCTTTTTCGATATAATTAATTTCGCCAGCATCAGTTATCTCTCTATTAAATTTGAGGCCCTCATTATAGAATAGTCTGTAATCGACTCCCTGCATAATCTCGCCAACTCTAAAGTGATTATCTTTTATATAAGCTAGTTCTGAATTTATAAAGCTATCCAGTTTATCTACTTTAATTTTTTCTTCAGGAGTACCTTCAGCTTCAAGATTTTGGATAATGTTGGTTTCGGCAGTGTTGAACTTTTGATCGCCGCCAAAAAATTGATAGCCAGCATAGCCATATTTCAGGGTTTTAAATAAGAATTCTGTATCGGCAATTGCTTCTTCAATTGTGATATATTCCTGGCGATCGATAAGATCTTCTGGACCATCTACTTTTAATTTTTCAAGGTATTCTGAAGTGAATACTTCCTGGAGTTCACTGGAATCATAGTCATAAAGAAGTTGCTGAAAGTCTTCTCTGAGCTGGATTCTATCAATTTCTTCTGCGAGGGCCTGGCTATTATCTAAAATATTAAATCCTATTATGGTGATAATGGTTATTATAAGTAGAACTGGCTGGAATTTTTGAGATTTAAAAATACTCATAAATTATCCACCTCTCAATAATATTATTTAAACTGGGAAAGAATATCAGCTTTTTGATTTTGATCTTTGCCAAGATTTTTCCCAGAGGTAATTATTATAACCGCTGCAATTACAAACCGGAAAACAAGCATAGATATCTGCAGTATTAATGGCATTTCAACGGCCTCTAAATCCATTTGAAAAGGATATAATAACATGACAGCATTACCGGCTCCATGTAAGATCATAACTACAGGTAGACTCTTTTTAGAACAATTATATAACCAGGTTAATATGATAGATAAACTTATTGTTCGAAAGAGATAAAGAGGGAATAACCAGTCATAATATGGAGACCCCGGTTGAAAAAACAACGGGAGATGCCATGCAGCCCAAAAAAATCCAATAATTATACTGGCAATTAATGGGTTATACTTATTCTGTAACCGGGGCAGAGCAAATCCACGCCAGCCAAATTCTTCTAATCCTCCATGCAAAAAGGTTTGATAAAGAAAGTAGGGAACAAAGATGACCAGCCTGCCAGGAAGAACTCCAAATTCTACTGGGTCACCACCTATTATAGCTAAAACAAGAGTATCGAATATCACTGAAATCAGAGGGATTCCAAGAGCAATAAGATACCATCTTAATTTAACTTTATAATTCAAAAATTGTCCAGCCCAATTTTTCAGACTTTCTCCTGAAAAATAAATTACAATGCCAGCGGCTATCATAGGACCTAATACCCCTAAATTACGCAAAAATTCTAATCCTGTTAGACTTTCCAATCCACTCTATTATGAACCAGGTGTAAATATAGGTTATAACAAGAAAGATAATTAATGAATAATTCTTAAAAATTTTTTTAACAATACTTAACATCAAGTATCCTCCTCTTTTAGTTGATAGAATTATTCATTTATATATTTCATTATTCCTATAAATACCCCTGCAAAAATGAGAAAATTAGTAGAATTGTTGCTGGATAAAGATATAACTTATAAAATAGGGTAAAAAATTCTAGTCTAATTTATTAAACTGGTTTAAGCATGTGTTGAAAAAGCCAGGATGCTAAATTGTGAATTTAAGTTATAATTATATTATAACTTAAAATTCCATATTATATGCTTTTTTATATACCACCAAAATAAAAAATCCAGACAGGATCGCCTGGATCAATTAAATGATAATATTTTGTTTTTTAAAATCTTTATTAAAATAACTCTTTGATTTTTATTTCTGTTTCTTTGGCCAGGTCTATATATTGGTCGGATACTTTTACGATTGGCGATTCTGGTCTGATTGGGTTTATGAAAACTATCTCTCCTATTCTGCCATCATTTAAAATGACATTCTCTTTGATAAAGTAGTTAGGCAGATGTTCCAGAAATACCTGTTTTAAGCCAGGGTCAAAATGAGTGGTCTCTTCTTCTACAAAGATTTCTATTGCCTGAAATGGCGAGCTTTTTGCTTTGTAGACTCTATTGGCTGTAATTGCATCGAAGGCGTCTACGATGGCTATGATTCTACCGAAGAGCGGGATTTTTTTGCTCTTGATCTTTAAGGGATAGCCATCTCCATTAAAATGCTCATGATGAGTTATTACTCCCATTTTAATTTCTGGCGGTATTTCTTTTATATCTGTTATCATCTGGTAGCCATAGATGGTATGTTTTTTCATTTCTTCGAATTCTTCATCGCTTAAACTGCCAGGCTTATTTAGTATTTCATCTGGTATTCTTGCTTTGCCGATATCATGGAGCAGACCTGTTAATGTCAGGCTTATCTGATTTTTATTATCGAAATCTAGCCAGTCTGCAAACATGTTGGCCATGATGCTAACATTTAATGAATGGGTGTAGGTGTATTCATCGGCTGTTCTTAGCATGTTGACAAGGTCCAGGATATCCATTTCGGTGCCCAGTCTGTTGGCTTCGACAACCAGGTCTTTAATTTCATTATATTCTATTTTTTTATCTTTTTTAACTTTATTGAATAGATTTTTGACTCTGGCTGTATTTTCTTTATATTCTTTTTCAAGCTTTTTCTTTCTTGCAGCTTCTTCTTTGCTTGGCTCTTCCTTTTTAAAGATTACATAGATATATTTATGACCTAGCTCTTTGATTCTTGAAATATGGTCTTCTTTTAAAATTGTTCTGGCAGGTATGAAAATGCCATCGGTGTCATTTTCTATATCTCTGGCTACTTTCATACCTGGCTTTAGATTTTCTGTTTTTACTTTTATCGACCTGACTTTGCTGGATGTCAAGAATATCACCGCCAACTAAAATAATTATTGTTATAAAATAATTAATTGCGAGAATATGAGCCCTGGCTTGATAAATTATCTATTAAAATTTTACCAGCGAGGATGTATGCTATCTCTTAAATATTTATCGTAAATTCTATCTACTTCGGCCATAACTCTGTCAGAAAGTTGTTCTGCTTCAGAAGCTGCTGCGTTATCTTCAACCTGCCATGGCTTTTTGCCACCAGGAATTACACAACTTACTGCGTCATTCATAAGTATCCATTTGAGGGCAAACTGGGCCTGCTTATTATTGATTATCTTCTTCCAGCAGGAACGCCCGGGCCGGGGATCCTTCTACTCCGGCAATCTTTAATGGGGCAAGGATTAATTTATAGTCGCCAGCCTCTATTTCATAGAGTCGGAGGCCTTCTATAATTATTATTCCATTTCCTAACAGGGTTTTATGGGTTGGATGTTCTGGCTGGACCCGTTCAATGCCCAGACTGTCGATGCCAACTCCAATTGGATTGGCTGCTGCTATTACTTCTGCTCCGCTTTCTGCCAGATAGATGAATTCTTCTGGATGTTTGTTTAAGAAATCTGGCACTGAGTTTCTGGTTTTTAGTAGATAATAATGGTTTGGTTTGAGTTCCAGGTCAACCAGGTCAGCGGCTGTTATTTTATCTTCAACACTGGTTAGATCGAATACCTGGCAGGGTGCGATTAGCTCTTTGCCATCCAGGTAGGAAATATCAGAACCTTCGGCCAGCATATGGAGTGGCGCATCCAGATGGGTCCCGGTATGGAGATTTAAGGTGATTTCTGTCTCATGGGCTGAACCATCCTGATGGGTTGCCACTGTTTTAAAACGGGGCCGCTTTTCTTCCCGGCCTTTATAGACTGGCATATCTGGACTGATTTGCATTGATATATCATGTATTTGCATTGAATTCCTCCTCATCCCACCAGCGACGACCATCTCTATTTAACATCTCTTCTGAAGATGTCGGGCCATTGCTGCCAGGGTTGTATTTTTCTGGTTCAAGACGATTTGCTTCAATATAATCTCTCAATTTGTCAATATAAAGCCAGGAGTTTTTGACTCCATCCCAGTGGGTAAAGAGACTTTGATCTCCTTTAAATAGGGCTAGCAATAATTCTTCATAGGCTTCTGGTGTGTTCTGGAGATCTGGAGCCTGCTGGCAGAAGTCCATAAAGACGGAAGTTATCTTATCCTGGCTGCCTGGTTCTTTGGCATTAAACTGCATGGAAACGCCTTCTTCTGGCTGGATCTTTATTATCAGGAGGTTGGCCTCCGGGTTTTTATCTTTGCTTAATGCAGGATGGAAATCATCTTTGAACTGGACATAAATTTTTGCGCTTTTCTTATGAAGCCTTTTGCCTGTCTTTAAATAAAAGGGCACTCCTCGCCAGCGGAGGTTATTAATATTTAGCTTTACTGCTGCAAAGGTTTCAGTTCTGGAGTTGCTGGCAATATTATCTTCATCCTGATAGCCAGGGACAGTCCTGTCACCGATAATTCCGCTTTTGTACTGGCCAATAACAAGGTTATCTCTGAGATCACCTAAAGAAGGACTATCGGCTAGAGTTTTTAGTAATTTGATTTTTTCCTGACGGATCGATTCTGTGGACATATCAGCAGGTGATTCCATGGTGATTAGGGCCAGCATCTGGAGCAGGTGGCTCTGGACCATATCTCTGAGGGCTCCAGCATTATCGTAATATTTGCCTCTTGTTTTAATCCCGCTGGTCTCAGTTGAAACGATCTGGATATTATCTATATAATGTTTATTCCAGATAGGTTCAAAGAACATGTTGGCAAAGCGCATGGTCAGGATGTTCTGGATCATCTCTTTGCCTAAATAGTGATCGATCCGATAGACATTTTCTTCTGGAAATACCTGGCAGATCTGTGAGTTGTAATCTCTGGCTGAACTTAGACTATAACCAAAGGGTTTTTCTATAACCAGCCGGGGCCAGCCTGGTTCTCTGGACTTGCTTAGCCGGTGTTCCTTTAGGTTTTCTGTGATCATCGGGAAGAATTCAGGAGCTGTGGCAAGATAATAGATGCAGTGCCGGCCAGCCTGGTTGCCTTCCTGGTCATTTAGATGATGATAAAGTTTGTTATAACCGATATCTTCGGTGAAATCCATCTGCAGGTAATCCAGGTATTCTTTAAAGTTATTCCAGCTTTCTTTTGTATATATTTCAGGGTTTTCCTCTTTTAAGGACTGCTCCAGGCTCTGAAGGTAGGCTTTTCTGCTGGAAAAGCTCCGGGCCAGGCCAAGTATGGACAGCTGATCTGGCAGGGAATTTCTTTTATATAGTTTATAGAGGCCAGGTATTAATTTGCTGCGGCTGAGATCGCCTGTGCCTCCGAAGATTACAAGCTGGATCATTTCTGGCATTTTATTATTCATTATCTTTCCTCCTCTCCAGGCTCTAGTTGATGTTTAGATATTATGGATATCCCCTGACGCTGGTTAAATATTATGGATATCCTGCCATTCTGTATGGAAGCTGCCAGCTTTGTCACGTCTCTGATAGGTATGGGCTCCAAAGTAATCCCGCTGGGCCTGGATTAGATTGGCAGGAAGTTCTTTGCTTCTTAGCATATCAAGGTAATCCAGTGCTGAGCTCAGGGCAGGAATCGGAAGCCTCAGGGCCTTGATTTGCGTGACTACTTCTCTAAGGGCTGAGAGATTGCCGGTTATATCAGATTTAAATTGATCTGAGGCCAGCAGATGGAAGAAATCTTCTGTTAGATAGGCTTCACGGATCGCTTTTAATAGATCAGAGCGGATAATGCAGCCATCCTGCCAGACCCTGGCCACTTCAGCCAGCTTCAGGTCATAATCATATTTTGAAGAGGCTGATGCAAGCAGGGTCATCCCTTCGCTATAGGCGATTATAGTGGCTAAATACAGGGCACTTTCCATATTATTCAGGAAATCCTGCTGGTTTAGATCGGTTTTAGTCCAGCCTCCAATTCGGCTATTTATTTTCTCCCGCTGGGCTTTAAAGGATGATAGGGAGCGGGAGTTTACTGCTGCTGTTATTGTCGGAACTGGCCAGCCAAGATCCAGGGCTTCTTCGGCACTCCATTTGCCTGTGCCTTTCTGTTTGGCTGTATCCAGGATAAGATCGATTAATGGCCTGCCGGTTTCAGGGTCTTCTCTTTTTAGGATTTCAACTGTTATCTCCAGGAGAAATGAGTTCTGGCTTTGATTCCAGCTCTGGAATTGTTCGGCCATTGCTGCTGGCTTTAAGTCCAGGACTTTCCGCATGATATCATAGATTTCGGAAATTAAGGCCATAACTCCGTATTCGATGCCATTATGGACCATCTTGACATAATGGCCGGCTGATCCAGGGCCAAGATAGGCAACACAGGGGCCATTATCTGTTCTGGCTGCTATAGCTGTAAAGATATCTTCAAGCTGATTATAGACTATTTTTTCTCCTCCTGGCATCAGGGAGGGGCCATGGAGTGCGCCATATTCACCACCGCTGATTCCTGTGCCTAAAAAATGAATACCTTTTTCTTTAAGTTCTCTAAAACGCCGGTCTGTGTCCTGAAAATGTGAGTTGCCGCCATCTATAATAATATCGCCTTCATCCAGAAATGGCAGGAGGCTTTCTATGACCAGATCTACTGGCTTACCGGCCTTTACCATCAGGATTATTTTCCTGGGGCTAGTTAATTCTGCTGTTAGTTCTTCCAGGCTATAGCAGGCTTTAATATCTTTATTTTCTGCCCGTTTTTCGATAAAATTGGTAGTCTTTTCTGTACTCCTGTTATATGCTGCGACTTTGAAGCCTTTATCTTCTATATTCAGGGCCAGGTTCTGTCCCATTACGGCCAGGCCGATTATTCCGATATCAGATCTTGCTGACATAATATCTCCCCTTTCAATTTATTATATTTAACTACATTCAGGGCATTTCTATTGATTTTTTATAGTCAGATGTTGATTTGCATTAATTATTAAAATTAATACCTATATTATAATTAGATATTGAAGCTTTATTTCCTGCAGTTTTAGTGAAAAATGTAAGGTAATAGGTAAATTAAATGCCCTGGTTGGAATACCAGGGCAGATTTGATCAGATTTAATTAGGGCCATTACTCATCATCAACAATGCCTACTCCTGCTTTTACATCTTCATCCGGGGCTACTGTTGCGATTGCATGTTTGTAAATCATCTTATTCTTTTCTCCATGTCTGATAACAATTACAAAATTATCAAAATTAACTATCTCACCTTCTAATAGCCTGCCATCAGTTAGATAAAATTTTGTCCAGATATTCTTCTTTTTAATCGCCTCCAGCATTTTGCTCTGATAATCTAAATTATTTGACATTTAAATTACCTCCTTTGTATGGTCGCCTTATGGGCCAATTAGCAGGTACTGAAAATAATTTAATTATAACATAGATTTAGATATTTTTGTTTTTAATAATTACTGCTAAAAAATAAAAGGTTAAAATAATTAAAACTCCAAACATAATAAGGAAAGCTACATCACCAGTCTGAAGGAAGTATCCTGGACTCATTATCATGGTATACAAAACCATTCCTGCTGCAATCAGGTAGAGGTTATAGCCCCAGCTGGTCGCTTTTAATAGCCCTGCCCCGGCACTGATTAATAGTACTGCTGTAATAAATTCTGCAAATAGATGAAATGCCAGCTCGACAGGCTTTGTTTCAAGCTCTGGTATATTACCTGTAAGATAAAAGACTGTCCACATTCCTAGCATTGAGATTCCAACAACAATTGCAAATATTGCTGCTGATTTATTTTTCCTCACTAATAACCTCCTTTTTATATGGGGAGTTTCCATTGAGCCAGCCCTGCTTCAGCCAGTAATTTTTATCAAGATTATCGTCATCATAGGTTTTTATAAGGTTTTTCATCATTAGAAATATGCCTCTTGTTTTAGGCCGAAATCTAAGGTTTTCTCGGTTTATTGTTGCTTTATAAAATTTAGCTGCTTTTTTGGTTAGATCAGCTTTTATCTTAGTTTTCTTTTTCTCACTGATACCGGACCAGTCTGAAGCTGCGACATTAACGCCATATGAATATACTCTCTTGAAACCAAGATAATCAAGGGTTAATTTTAAAGTTCTGTTGGTCCTTTTTGTGCCTTTACCTGCTGATGTCGAGAGCACGAAACCGGTTTTAGTGAAAAATTGATTATCCGGGCGATGGGCCAGCCATAGGTAGCAAAGGTGATCCAGCAGATTTTTCATTGGGGCTGAGACATCCAGGGCATATACCGGAGAGGCCAGAATCACGCCATCTGCTGAGAGCATCTTAGCTATGACTGACTGAATCTGTTTCTTATCCGGACAGTGTTCCTCACCTTTTAATATACAGTCAAAGCAACCTCTACAGAATTCTGGCAAATCAGCTGGCAGGAAAACTTCGGAATATTCAATGGTTCCATTCCGATTTAACTCTTCCTTTAATAACTGGACAGAATTATAGGTGCTGCCTTTTCTTTGATTGCCGTAAATTATTGTTATTTTCAAGTAGACTCCTCATTTCTATTAAATAATGTTAATTATATCATTATTTGAAATTATTTGATAGAGTTTCTGCTCTTGCTGAATAAATTTTATTTTTTAGTTATCCAGAATCGGCATTCAGCTGAGAACTTTTTGATTTCATCGCTTTCTTCTATGAGGGCTTCTCTGTAAAAGTCTTCTACTAGTTGCAGTTTGACTTCTTTTAAGCATTCGAGTATCTCCTGACGGTCTGGGAAATGAATGAAGGTATCTCTGCCGTTTTCTCCGGATGGCAGAGTTTTATCGCCATATTCATAGACCCTTTCATCTTCTTTACCTTCAGCCCAGATTTTTTCTTCTTTCTCCCAGAATTCTTTGTAGTTCTCATTATTTTCCCGGTCATGGGTTGTAAAGATGAAGATGCCGCCAGGCTTTAGAACTCTTCTGATCTCTTTTAAGGCCTGGATTCTGTTTGCTCTTTTTGGTATCTGCATCAGGCCATTAAAGGAAAATAGGGCGTAATCGAAGGAGTTATCAGTAAAATTTAAATCGGTGGCGTCGCCGGTGATAAATTCTATATCTGTGGCTCTTTTTTTGTTTAATTCTCTGGCTGAATCGATCATTTCCGGGGTTAGATCGAGGCCGATTATATTATGGTGGCCCCGTTCATAGAGGGCAAAGGTGGTTCTGCCGGCTCCACAGCCAATATCCAGGATTGATTTATCTTTATCAGTAAAATATTTATTGAAGACGTATTTTTCTGATTCCCAGAGGCCGATTTCTTCTATGGCTTTTGTATATTCAGTTACTGCCTGGCCAAAGGATTTTCTGATAAAATTCCCTGTTATTTTTTTCATGGTATCACCCTTTAAGTTGAATATTATTATATATATATTTCAAGAGAAAGGAGTGAACTCCTGCAGGTATTTATAAAAAGTTGCAGATTAATCATTAATTTCAGTTTTCTATAGAAAATAGTTATCAATTATATAACTCTATTGAATTATTCAAAAGTTTAATGTCAAGTCACTTTGTTTTTAAATCTTTAGTTAAATAATGGGTTTTATTTCTTTTGCTTGATTATTTTTGAATTAAATATATAATTAATTTAGTTTTACGGAAGTCTGGAGGTGATCAGGATTAAATCGTTTAAAAATAATAAGATAATCGGTGAACTGCATAAAAATATTAATAATTTAGAGAGAATTTTGGATTCAATACCTGACCTGATTTTTCTAATTAATTCTAATGGAGAGATTTTAGATCTCTGGACTGGCAAGGTAGAGGATTTATTGTTGCCTACTGAAGAAGCAATTGGGACAAATATATCTGATATTCTTGATCAGGAACAATATAATCTATTTACAGATAGTTTAGAAAATATTTTACAAAATGATATTGCAGATTCTTTCCAATATAGTCTGGAAATAAAGGGAGAAAAGTTATATTATGAAGCCAGGATGATTGCCTTAAATCCAGGTGATAGAGATGAAAATGTGATTATTTCTGTTCGGGATATTACTCAAGCTAAGCTGAATAGCCTGAAGGTTGAAAAATTATCCCAGGAGTATGAGACTATTTTTTCTAATGTTGATAATGCTATCTTTTTAATGAATTACACTGATGGTGAAATTAGATTTCAACGGTTAAATAGATTTCATGAGGAGTCAACCGGGCTAAAGACTGATGATATAAAGGGAAAGACTCCTGTTGAAGCTTTTGGTGAGGAGATGGGAGAAGAACTGATTAGAAAATATAGCAGATGTCTGGAAGCTAGAAAAACAGTCACCTATGAAGAGGTGCTTGAATTACCTGCTGGTTCCAGGATCTGGCTAACAAAGCTCTCTCCAGTGATAATTAATGGCCAAATAGAAAAGATTGTTGGTACTTCAATTGATATCACTGATAGAAAGGAGCAACAGGATAAGATTGAATACCTCTCTTATCATGATAAACTGACTGATCTTTATAATAGAGCTTACTTTGAAAATGAAATTGATAGGCTAAATGATAGTAGAAGGCTGCCAATTACTATTTTAGTTGCTGATCTTGATAATCTTAAATATGTTAATGATAATTATGGCCATCAGGCCGGTGATGAATATATTAAGACTGCTGCTGATATGATACAAGAATGTATAAGAAATGAAGATATAGCAGCCAGGATAGGTGGCGATGAGTTTGCTATTATTCTGCCAGAGACTGGGAAGTCAGGGGCAAGAGCTGTTTATAACCGTATTAAAAGGATGGAGCAAGCTTATATAGATAGTGAAAACAGCAGCGATGAAATAGTTAAGGTCTTTTCCATTTCTGTGGGATATGGTGTGATGACTGAAAAAGAAGAAAGTTTAGAGGATGCCTTTAAAGAGGCTGATAAAATGATGTATGAACATAAGAAAATAAATAAGGGTGAGGGTTAAATCATAAATATCATTTATAAGAATAAAGCCTGGTCAGGAAGGTTCCTGCCAGGCTTTTTAATTACCAATTAAGAGGGTTGTCTTTTATCTTGTCATTATAGAGTTTTTCATAATCTTTTAATTTAGAATCATCGAGTCTTAAGCTTCTGGCTGCCAGATTATGGCTTAATTGCTCTGTATTTCGTACACCTGGTATAACTGTTGATATTTCAGGATAGGAGAGGATGAAGCTTATAGCTTCATGGACCATACTTGTGTCTTCATCTTTTATCTTCCTGACACCATCTACCAGCTTGCTGCGCCTTGTAATCTCAGCCTCTGACCATCTCTCTCTAATTCCTGTAAAGCTGCTGCTGGAGTCATATTTCCCTGTTAACCAGCCAGAATCGAGAGGAACTTTTACAATCAGGCCAACTCCTTTTTTACTGGCCTCGGCAAATGCTTTTTTAGGCTCCTGGTGAAAAATGTTGAACATGATTTCAATAACCTGGGCATCTGTATTATTTAATAATGCAAAGATTTCTTTGCTGGTATCTACAGAGGCTCCATAGGCTTTTATTTTGCCCTCGGACTTTAATTCTGCCAGGATATCGAAATGCTCTGTTTTGCCCTCAAGAGCTTCGAAGGGTGGATTATGCAATAGTAGTGAATCGAGATAATCTGTCTGCAGGCGTTTTAAACTGCCTGCAACTGAATCTCTGATTAGATCAGGATTAAAGTCTATTTTGTCTTCAGGTGAATGGCCAAACTTACTGTTAATAACGACATCTTCTCGTTTATTCTTTAATGCCTTGCCTAATATCTCTTCACTTTTGCCCAGCGCATAATTAGGAGCTGTATCAAATAAATTGCAGCCTAGATCTATTGCCTTATGGACTAACTCAACTGCTTTTTCACCGGTTGAACCGTCTTCTCTGGTATTGCCAAGCTGCCAAGCTCCAAAGCCGACTTCTGAAACTTCTATGCCTGTATTTCCAAGTTTTCTCCGCATGCTTTTATGCCCCCAGTTCTAAAATTTTATCTATCTCGTTTAATTCTTCTTCGCTAAAGCTCAGGTTTCCGATTATCTGAACATTTTCTTTGATCTGAGCAGGTTTGCTGGCGCCAACCAGGACTGATGTAATCTCTTCTCTCCTTAAAACCCAGGCTAAAGCCATCTGAGCCAGCGACTGACCTCTTTTATTAGCTATTTCATTTAGCTTTTTAATTTTATTTAGTTTAGCTTCAGTTATATCACTGCCATTCAGGAACTGGCTGGAGCTTGCTGCTCTGGAATCAGCAGGGATTCCATCGAGATATTTATCTGTCAATAAACCCTGGGCCAGTGGCGTAAAGACGATTGTACCCAGGCCTTTATCTTTTATAACCTTTAATAATTTATCTTCGATTGTTCGGTTAAAGATAGAATAGGCCGGTTGGTGGATGATAAATGGCGTGCCCAGTTCTGTCAGTATTTTATAGGCCCTTTCAGTCTCGTCCGGGCCATAGTTTGAGATTCCGACATAGAGGGCCTTGCCCTGTTTTACGATTGTATCTAAGGCCTGCATTGATTCTTCCAGAGGTGTTTCCTGGTCTGGCCTGTGATGATAGAAAATATCTACATATTCGAGGCCAAGTCTTTTCAGGCTTTGATCTATGCTTGAAATGAGGTATTTCCTGGAACCACCATCTCCATAGGGCCCTGGCCACATGCCGTAACCGGCTTTTGTTGAGATTACCAGTTCATCTCTGTAGCCATTTAGATCTTGATTTAAGATTCTGCCCAGGGTCTTTTCAGCAGACCCCGGGGGAGGACCATAGTTGTTCGCCAGATCGAAATGGGTAATCCCTGAATCAAAGGCTGTCTGGATCAATTTCCGGCTATTGGCAAATTCATCTACATGGCCAAAATTGTGCCAGAGGCCTAATGATACAGCCGGGAGTTTAAGGCCACTCTGGCCGACCTGGTTGTATTTCATCTTTTCGTATCTATTTTCAGCTGGAATGTAAGTCATAGTTTTACCTGTCCTTTCTTACTCCATCATTTTCTGTTCTTTCGATTGCATGGAAAAGTTCATCATTGACATACCAGCGCATTTCATCTTCTTCCCATTCAAGGATAAATGTATTGAAACCCTCGGTGAAGTCGCCTTCTGGCAGGATGTAATTGTTGCCGATTCCATCTCCGGCATAATGGCCTGGACCATGGACTGTCCCGTGGACTTCATCTGGATTCTGGCCTAGAAATTCCATGATATCAATTTCGCCAGACTGGGGCCAGCCGACTTCGTCGATATCTTCGCCTAACATCCAGAGTGCTGGCCATACTCCCTGACCGCCATCAGGTAGTTTGGCACTAATTTCAACACGGCCATATTCCATGTTGACTTTGCTCTGGGTGATCATTCTGGTTGATGTGTAATCATAGCTGCCAAATTCATCGGATCTTTCTTCTTCACGGGCTTCGATTATAAGTCTGTCATCTTCTATCCAGGCATTTTCGCCCTCTGTATAATACTGAAGTTCTGCATTACCCCAGCCAGGAATCCCCTGGGCGTGGCCATTACCGATTTCAAAGGTCCAGTAATCTTCATTAATTTCATCACCGTCGAACTGATCTTCCCATTCTAAATTGCCGTTCTGATCAAGTACTCTGATATAGTCTACTTCCATTCTGGTTGGGAATTCAGTGGTTTCATCTGGATAGCCTGGCCAGTGTCCACCGACTGCGACATTAAAGATAAAGAAGAAATCGTCATCATAGACCCATTCTGTATCAGGTTCAGGTTCTGTTCTATCGACTTCTTCGACCTGTTCTACCTGCTCTAACTCTACATTATCGATCCAGATAGTTCCATCGTCAAGGCCTAACTGGAATTCAAATCTGGCTAAATCATCAGTTTCCTGATTCATGACAAATTCAAATTCATAGGTTGTCATTTCTTCTGTTAGATCAAATAACATGCCGTTTGTATCGCCCTGGCCAGGATTATAAGAGGTCCAGCCTCTGCCGCCTGTTCCACCTATTTTTATTTCCATATCTCTTTCTTTTGAAGCTCTGGCATCAAAACTTACCTGATAGCGATAGCCTTCTTCAATTGTTAATGGGGCCTGAAGCAGTTGAACTGCATAGGAAGTTCCGCCGCCATCACTGATATCTACTTTAAGTCTCTCATCATCTAATTCTGCAGTTGCCTGACCTCCATTTTCCAGGAAGAGCCAGTTGTTTAGAGTATCAAAGTTGCCTGTGCCTTCTTCTTCTAAATCATCGTCTGCCCTGTAGATTTCCCCGGTGAAATCTTCATTACTTAAAAGATTATCTGCCTGAACAGCTGTAGTTAAGCTAAATGTTAAAAGGACTGCCAGCATCAAAACACCAGAACCAATAATTATCTGTTTTCTAATAGATTTTTCTTTGATTTTACTCAAAGTTTTCCCCTCCTTTAGGGATTAATTTTTTTGATTTAAATGATAATAGTCTTAATTGAATGGGCCTTGCTTTCTAGCTCTGCTCCAGAATTATCATGGTTTAAGATAAATTGATAATCGCTGTCTGTTTCATTCATTACTACTAAAGCAATGCTGCCATCAGGGTTTTCAAAGGCTGTTATATTTAGGTCATCTAAGTCTGATTGCCAGGCTATTCTTCTGGCGCCTGGTTTAATGTATTTGCTGAAATGGCCGATATAGTAATATGAGCTATTATAGTGGAGCTTATTTTCTTTAGTATCGGCAATAATTGGGGCATCACAGTAATTGCCAACATGATTTGGGCCACCCTCTTCATTTAGGACCAGATTCCAGTCGAGATAACCTTCAGTCCAGTTGTTTAAATCACCAATAATATTTCTGCCGTATCTTTCGCCGGTAAACCATTCGCCTATTTTGGTGCCGCCTTCCTGGCAGCCTTCTGTAAATAGGAGGTGTTTATCTGGATAAAGTTCATGGACTTTGCCGACATTCTCAAACTCTTCGCAGACATACCAGTGGAATGCTGTGCCCCAGACATAACTGGCTGCTTCTCTATCTGAGAGGACTGCTGAAGCTCTTTTAACTATGATATCCCTGTTATGATCGCAGATTAAGATATTTACATCTTCTAAATTCTCTTTTGCCATGATTGGACCAAGAAAGCATTTTATGAAATCCCGTTCTTCTTCAGGTGTATAGATGCAGGAGTCCCAGGTCTGGACAGCCTCTGGTTCGTTCTGGACTGAGACTCCCCAGATATCAAGGCCTGCCTGGCGATAGGCTTTAATGAATTTAGTGAAATATTTTGCCCAGGTCTCCCGGTATTCAGGCAGGAGCTTGCCACCATTATTCATTTCATTATTGGTCTTCATCCAGGCCGGAGGACTCCAGGGAGAGGCCAGAAGCTTGAGATTATCGCCTCTTTCGGCTATAGCATCTTTGATTAGTGGAATTATTTTTTCTTTATCCCTTGAGATATCAAAGGTTTCAAGTTTTTTGTCATTTTCTTCGACATAGGTGTAGTTTTCCAGGGCAAAATCACAGCTATGAATGTGGATCCGGCCCAGTGAATAGCCAAGGCCATTATCCTGATTAAAATAGCTATCGATCACCTCCTGTCTTAATTCTGGAGATATTTGAGACAGGGTATGGGCTGCAGCCTCTGTAAAGGCTCCGCCAAAACCTAAAATTTCCTGGTATTTCTTTGAGCTATCCAGCTCTATGACAGGCTTTTTAGTATTTGATCTTTCCAGATTAGTTAGTTCTACTCTTTCTTTTTCAGTAAGTCTTAAGTCTGTACCTTTTGCAGTTTCGATGATTTTAATATATTTAGAAATTTTTCTCACCTTCTTCTTATTTCTGTTTTTGATACCAGTCTTATTTCAAGAAAATATCTATCTGTTTAATCTCTAAATCTCTAATTCTATGCGCAAGTGCACCTTTGATATCTGTTGCTTCAACTTTTATTTTTGTACCTCGCTCAGTTGTGACCACATACCTCTTAATTTCAGCTTTATTCTGACCAAAGGTGTCTTTCCGGTCTGGATTATGATAGACGACCAGGGTATGGCCCAGGAAGCGATGGGCAAAGGCATTTTCAGGTATCTCTATCTCTTCAGATTCAGTCTCTGAGACCTGAAGTTTAACTTGCTTGCTTCTGGTTGTAAATAAATCGGATTTTAATGCTGGCTCTGGAGAATATATTAGCTCATCATTATTCAACTTAAATGGTTTCGGGCCAAAGGCCATTAATGACCAGATATGAAGATACTCGGCAGTTGAACCGCTTAATCTGGCAATATAACCCCGGCCATGGTTTTTGCTATCATTATTCAGGCTGCTCAGAATAAATGAGCTATTTTCAAGGATGCTCCGGCCGTATGTTTCAGGGTCCTGGAATGGCACCAGGGCACCCTCTATAGCCTGATAAT
The DNA here is from genome assembly GCF_015666175.1 of Halonatronomonas betaini. NCBI lineage: Bacteria > Bacillati > Bacillota > Clostridia > Halanaerobiales > Halarsenatibacteraceae > Halonatronomonas > Halonatronomonas betaini. The sequence continues at coordinate 224,348 of NZ_JADPIE010000002.1, forward strand.
ACTCTTCATAAAGACCTGATTTGATCAGTTCTAATAGATATTTATATTCCATATGGAGCCAGATTGAGCCATTTTCTAACCAGCCCGGGCTAAATGCTCTGGCCCTGCCAATCTCATGGGATTGATCTGAAAGACTCTCATTGACCCGATACATCTTTAAGGGTTGATCATAAAGTTCGCTCTTCTGGACGCTCTGATGGAGGTTTCTAGCCTGCTCCTTAGATTTTAGAACTTTCATGGCTCTAACCTGACCTTCTAAAAATGCAGGTAATCTATGCTGTTTGAATTCATTGATTTCAAGTAATGGACGCCCGCTATCTGGTAGTTCACCGGTTTTTTCATAATCTACTGCTTCATAGGAATAATACATTGTATATAGGCCTGAATCTTCTCTGGCTGAATTTACTGCAGCAATTAATTTTTGATTGGCCAGCTCTAAGAAGTCCTGGATTTCGCTGATAGTTAGCTGAGTCTCATCTCCTGAGAATGAGTTAAAGACCCTGTCACGATAGTCTTCTCTGGCTTTAGTGGCCTTCTGCCAGTAGTTAAAGTTATTCTGATTATCTTTCCAGTCCTCCAGGAGCTGGTTTATTTTATTGAAGAATTCGGCTACCTCTTCTGGCAGGCCTACTCCTGTTACCTGGCTGGAGAGGTTATTGAGTTTTTCTGATAGGAATTCTACCAGTCTTTGAAGCTCCATGGTCTCGGCTATCGATGAGCCGAAAATACCTGGAAGTCCATTCAGGGCATCATACCAGCCTGGTTTATTGGCTTCCATCTCAATGCCTGTACCTGCAGGGTCCAGAGTTGAAATCTTATTGATTATAAGGGTTAATAACTTGGTGGTTAGATCGGTATAATAGATCTCGCCATTTTCTGTTCTCTGATAATAGGGGAATTTCTCCCTGTTTGCTATCTCTTCTTTTTTGGCTTCATCTTCTTTAAGGGCATTGTACTGACGGGGACCATTTTCTGTCAGCTGATACTTTTTAGACCGAGGCAGGACTTTAACATGATTGTCATAGAAAGTATAAGTCCTGTCTTTAAAGAGCAGTTCTAGCTCTTTATCTGGATATACAGCCAGGTAGTTTTCGATTAAATCTAGATTATAGGTCCAGTGATCTATCCAGTAACCCTCGCCAAATTTTGCTTCTGTCCAGGATGAGGAGTTATCAATTACTAAATCAATAAAGGATTCCAGATCCTGTTTAAGCTCTATCCTGTGATTTTCAATAAAGACTGCTATCTGGCCAGGAGTGAATGGTTTTTCCAGTCTATTTAGAAGACTGGTGCTATTTTTTGATTTAAGTTGGGTTTTAATTTTATCTCTGGCTTCCTGTCTGGAGATGATAAATTTGCTTCCTTCTATAACCAGGGGATTGTATCCGTCTGCCTGGATTAGGTTTGCAAATGTCTTTATATTATCTTCTTTAACTTCTGGATTGAAGAAGTTATCTGAGCGCCTATTCTGGTTGATATCCCGGTAGTTACCATTACCCTGAGAATAATAGGTTGGCTCCAGTAAGAAGTCGTTATAATCTCTTTCTAAATCACCATGTTTCCTTGAGAAGATATGATAGGTGGTCTTATTTTCCTTTTCACCGAGGCTAATCGGAAAGCCACCTCTTAAAAGGTTATCAAGGAACGTCTGACTGCTGTAGGCATCAAGCTCTGAATTGCCACTGACTGTCAGGATATTATCGCCATAATATTTATGGATATTTTCTGTTTCTGCTTCTTTGTTATTTAAGTAATCTTCGGTCATAATTTTATCTTTTACTTCTGCCAGTCGGGATTGGTCAGCCAGATGGCCAAAGGCTGAATTGATTTTGATAGTTTCAGCAGGTCTTAGTGTTATGCTGGTAGCGGCCATAGCTGCTGGAAATCTATTTTCTAAAATCTGCTCATCCTGATAATCTGCCAGTTCATTTCTTTTAAAGCCCAGTGGATCTTCCAGTCCGGTCTTTTCGGCAAAGATGACATCTCTATCGACCAGGGGAGTTAATAGCTGTTTGCTGTCTGCTTTGCTGGTAAAGGCAAAGTAGAAATTGCCTGCTGTCATTTTTTTAATCTCTGCCTCATCTTCAGCCGTGGCTCTAAGACGATAAAATGGGGTTTTATCTTCAAAACCATAGACCTTTGACCAGGCTGAGATTGTCTGGCTTACGTCTTTTAAGGCTCCATGTTCGATTCCATAGGGAACAAGGATTGGCATACCATCCAGAATCTCTATCTGTTGTGGCTGGTTGGAGAGATTTCTTACTGAAACTCTTCTTATCAGGCTGCCAAAGTTTTCATTGGGCAGGATAAAATATTTGACTTCTATTTTAAGCTTTAATTCCTGGTTTATCTCCTTTATTGTCAGGGCATGGGGAGCAATAATCATTTCTGTTGTAATATTTTCATTTAAGTTTCTGAAAGGTTCATAGATTGTTCCATTTTTTGTATCCTTTAATTTAAAAAAGGTCCGAAAACCTTTAGTGGCTACATTCTGATAGGATTTATTTGCCGGATAGAATTCCATGATCGAGCTATCTTTATTTTCAGAGCCAAAACTGGCAATACCCTGGCCTCTATTGACATAGAATGCCCAGATTGGGATGCCCAGTTTTCCAGCTATACCAGGCAGAAAACTGGCAAATGTTTTTTTGTTCTGATAGTTTTTTATTATAAAATGGCCCTGACCATTTAGTTGATATTCTTCTGTCATTCTTTTAACCTCCTGAAATATTATTTAAATAATTCGTCTGCTAGTCTGATTAATTGATTGCGCTGTTTCCTGTTTAATTTGATTTCCGGGGAGTTTGCATCGGTTGTATCTCGATTTTCTACGATGAGCACCATGGCTTCCTGGCTCAGGGAATGACTGTGCCAGACTGATTTTTTGACATTATAAAGTTTTAAGGGCTCCATCGACTGGGCATGAATCTCTTCAATCTCTTCATCGCCCTCACCGATAAAGAGTATGCAGCTCCCTTTTAATAAGACGAAAACTTCGTCTGTCTCGTCATGTCTCTGAAATTTTGTAATATTTTCCGGGAGCAGTTCATCACAGTAATTTAAAACAGCCACACGCCAGCTATCATAATCGATAACTGGCCTGTAGCCTTCTTCGCTGTAGGTTTTAATATCTAGTAATTTCTGTTCTATATTCATATTATCACTATCCTGATTAAATACTTTTTAATTTAAAACTACCTGTATTTGATTGTTGCTGTCATTATCCAGTTGTTCTATTATCTCTCTGGAAATAACTGCATAGCCGTCTTTGATTTCATGAACTATTGGGCTATCATTTAATTTTACTTCTTTAATTTTATAATCTTTTGCTGTCAGTTTATCTTTATTGATATAACAGATATTCAGGAATTTATCGGCAAAAATTGTTCCGATCTTTGCTCTGCCAGTCTCATCGAATTGTGAAGGGACTAGTTTAGGATCCAGGACTAGATCTCCGAGCTCACCTCTGACACCAAAGACTTCGGTAACCATGGTCAGTAGAAGCCAGCTGGCACTTCCAGTCAGATAATGGTACATTCCCTGGCCACGCTGGTTGATATATTCAGGGATTCCAGGATAGATCCTGCTGGTTTCAAAATCCTGACAGTGCTGATAGATAGAATCTATGACTTCATGACCGGCACTGGCAAAACCCTGTTTATAAAGGGCATTGCTATACATTACTGCCATATGGCTAAACATGGCTCCGTTTTCTTTATGGCCATAGGCAAAGCCGAATAATCTGCCTAGATTGGTCTTGATCTCATTGAAATCTGTATTCAGGCGATAGCCACCTACTGATTCATCTTTTAAATAATGGTCGACTGAATTAATAATCTTTTCTATCTGCTGATCTTCAGGAATACCGGCCATAATTGGAAAGACCTGTCCTGTTAATGTCATTCGTGTCCCCTCAGAATGATCGCCTTCAAGTCTCTGGCCATCATTATCATAATAGCCGTTATACCAGTTGTGGCCGGCATTATTTTCAAGCCATTCGTTCTGATTGAGGTGTTCTCTGATCCAGTGACCCTTGGTTTCTAAATCACTGATAAGATTATTGATTGAGACTTTAATTTTCTGGCCTGAAATTCCATCCTGGCAGCGGTTATGATATTCGCCTAGAAGCTGATTTTTGTATTCAGTTGAATCATAATCTACATCGGCGTTAATTGTGTCCAGGAGGGTTAAAAGTTCTCTGGCCAGTTCTATATTATCTATTGCTTTTTTCTCTTTTAAGCTCTTAAAAAGATCAGCAAGTTCCAGAAGGTTACTGCCATAAAGTGCTGTAAAGGCAACGCTTTCTCCTTTTTCTGGTGCCATATCCAGTCCGTCATTCCAGTCTCCATTCTTTAAGAGAAAGTTATTATTCTCGCCAACTCCAAAGAAATGGGTTAGATGCTGGACCAGAAAATGTTCTATAATACTGCCCTGATAAATATTATTCTCTTTATCTAATAGATTGCTGCCGGCATCAAAATAGGTCTGGTCTCTTAACAGGAATTCCAGGTCTCCTGATTGATCTATATAGAGTTTAGTTGTGAGGAATGGCCAGGCTCCATGGTCCATCCAGACCCGCCTGATATTATTTCTATCTGCTTTAAATTCTCCTGGCTCAGAGCCTATGATTGTTGCATTGCTGCCATCTATTCTGACTCCAGAAAAATTATTATATAATAATTCTCTAACTGGTTCTGGCTCCATTAAAAGTAGTGCCAGGCAGTCCTGCCAGAGATCTCTCCAGCCTCTGCCACCCCGGCCATAATCATGACTTGGCAGAAATGAGCAGCCGTAGATTCTCCTTAAGATAGGTTGTAAGGTGACCCATTTCATCCAGTTATTAAATTCACTGTCACCGGTCTGAACCTGAACTGTATCCAGTTTTTCTTTCCAGAACTCTTTGTTTTTATCTAAATAATAAACAAATGATTTCTGATTACAGTATTTATCAGCCAGTTCAGCAAAATTGCCTCCAGATTCATCTATTGCTATAACTATGATATATGAGACTTCTTCCCCTGGTTCCAGGGTGATATCGGCAAATCTAAGGGCACCGATAGCCTCGTAACCATCTATAGACTCACCGGCCTTCAGGTAATTATCTTTGTTGTCTACTATTGTCTCAGGCCATTCTAGATTGCCGCCTTTACCGATAAAATCTTCAACTATCGGGAAAAAGCCTTCAGGCTTTTCGCCTGAGCCTGTGGCTCCTACTACTCCATAGGAGACATTATTAACAGTATGGCCTCTTTCATCAAAGGAAAGAGTCGGTTTAACCATCACTCCATGATCAATTGTCTCTATTCTATTTAGTAGAGAGGTGACATGGCGATGGTCCCTTAAATTATCTGCTGAACGGCCATAGATCGGCACTGCAGCTGTTGGCGTTAAGGTTGTTGATCTGCTGCCTGTATTGGTCAACTTTATTTCCATTAATTCTACTATATCTGTATTGGTGGGAACAAAGTTTAGAACTTCTGATTTTAAATTTAAATTTGAATTTTCTCTGGTGATTTTATGCCAGAGAGGTCCAGCCTTTAGCTTAACTTCTTCAGAATTATCTTCAGTAAATTTCTGCGAAAATTGAACTGCTGAATTACCTGTTGCTGACCAGACTTCTCCCTGATCAGTTGATACCCAGAAATTCCTGGCTGATTTAGTATTATGTAAATCCTCCAGCGAAACAGGCCGCATGGCAAATGTGTTCTGGTCTGTTTTAATATCACCATGCATTCTAGGTGTAATTGCTGACATCATACCGGCTTCATTGGCCAGAGGAAAGTATAAATAATTACTCTTATCCGGATGTTTTAATTCGAATTCTCCATTTTCTCCAGTGAACTTCCATTTATTTAACTGATTCATCATATAACCTACTTTCATAAAAAGATAAACTGACTATATACTTTCTTTAATTAATATTTCTACCCTTTTCTTAAATTAACCCTTGGTTGCACCTTCCATAACACCTTTAAGGATTGATTTGGAACCGATTATATATGCAATTAAAATTGGTGCTATTGCTATTATAACTCCAACCATAGCCGCACCATGGTCGATACCGGCCTGATCTGCCAACCTTGTCAGAGCTACAGGTAGTGTCCACATATGTCTGCTCTGAAGGATTAGAAGTGGCTGCATTAAAACGTTCCAGGAGCCTAAAAATGTTAAGACTGATAGGGCTCCGATACCTGATTTGCTCATAGGTAGAATTATCTTAAGGAAAATCTCAAACTCTCCACAGCCATCAATCCTGGCAGCATCTATAACATCATAGGGAATTGAATTCATAAACTGCGTCATTAAAAAGATTCCAAAGGGATTGGCTATTCCTGGTATTATCATTGGATAGAAGGTGTCTATCCAGCCAAAGAAGTTCATCATTATAAACCAGGGTATGATTGATAATAGACCTGGAATCATCATTGTTGCTAACATTGAAAAGAATAATGTATCTTTAAATTTAAAGTTATATTTAGAGAAACCATATCCACCTAAGGAACAGAAAAATACTGTTAAGATAGTTGCTGTAGTCGAAATAAAGATACTATTAAATAGGTTTCTCCAGATAGGTACATTGCTTATTAATATCTGGTAATTATCCATAAAAGACTGGCCTGGAGCCAGTGAAAAGATAGATGAAAATATCTCTGCCCTGGATCTGGTAGCTAATAAAAACATGTAAAGAAATGGAACAAAGGTTATTATAACTCCAGCGGCTAAAAAAGAATATAATAATACTTTTTTAATAATATTAATAGCCTTCCTCTGTGTATTTGATTCCAGTTTATTGCTGTAATTCATTTAAGCCACCACCAGAGAATAATTTTTTATTTACTAAACTTAAGATTATTATAAATACACACAGTACATATGCCATGGCACTACCTTCGCCAAACTGTCTCCAGTGGAAACCTGTCCTGAATAAGTACATTGCAGTAGTCATCCCTGCTCGCCCTGTACCGCCATCAGCTCCAACCAGTACAAATGGTTCTTCAAAGAGCTGTAAGTTTCCAATTATAGACATGGTAACACCAAAGAAAATAACTGGCTTCAATAATGGCAGTGTTATCTTTGTAAAGACCTGTCTGATACTGGCTCCATCTACTCTAGCTGCTTCATAGAGACTTTTAGGGATTGTCTGGAGTCCAGCAAAATAGATTAACATATTCCAGCCGGTAAACCTCCAGGTAAGTAATCCGGCAATTGAAAATCTAATCAATCTAGGTTCACCTAGCCACCTGGCCGGCAGATCAAAATTGAATGTCTGAAAGAGAAATTCCACTGGTGGCAACTGATTGGCCCAGATTAAGAGTGCATTTAAAAGGCCTGAACGATGACCTAATAGAACATCAAAGATTATTGCTATTGCAACTGCCGAAGTTATATAAGGCAGAAAATATGACGTTCTAAAGAAGTCTTTTAATTTTACATATGTTGAATTTAATATAAAAGCAAGTGTTAATGCAAAAACATGCTGTGGTATTGTTGTCAATGCAAAAATTATAAGTGTACTTTTAACTGAATCCCAGAACCAATCATCTGTTAAGATGTAAGCATAATTATCAAGACCTACAAAGCTCATCTGACCTATTCCATCCCAGGAATTAAAGCTTAAAAAGAAAGAATATAAAATTGGGAAGAGGCCAAATATCAAAAATAAAATGAAAAATGGGGAGATAAAGACATAAGGGGCTACATTTTTACTTAATCTTAATTTATCGCCAATCCCTGAATTATTATTGGATTTCATTTTTTTCCTCCTAGTAAAAAAATACAAAGAAAATTGTTATAATTAAGGGGCTGATAATATCAGCCCCTTTTTTATTTATTGATTGATTTATCTCATTCTTCTTCTTAGTAACTGTTCTGCATCTTCTAAAGCCTGCATGATATCTTTATCGTTTTCCAGTACCTCTGTTAAAGCATCGCCAACGATATCTTCAGCAATATTGTCATATCTATTTGTATTTACTTCAGGAATCTGCATTGCAGCATCTAACCAGAGTTCTCTAACATTCTGACCACCATAAAATTCTGATGGTTCTTCAAAGATTTCATGGTCAAATGCTTCTAGTAATGCTGGGAATATATTAGCTGCTTCGAACTGAGCAATCTGTGGCTCAACGTTAGTAGTTACATATTCAATGAATTCCCATGCTTCTGCTTTATTTTCAGCATCTTCAGGAATAGCTAAGAATGAGCCACCCCAGTTGATATACATATCATCTGGCAGGTTGGAAACTCCCCATTTGCCAGCAGTTTCAGGAGCCATCCAGTTCTGGATATGGCCACCTAACCATGCACCAGAAGTATGAACTAAGGCAGTACCTTCCTGGAATGTTGTGAACCATTCATTTGACCATTCACCAATCTGTCCATCTAGACCTCTATCTCTAACTTCTTTGGCCATTTCAAAAGCTCTAACAAATTTATCTGAAGTTATAATTGGCTCGCCTTCATCATCAAAGAACTGATGATCTCCAGATCTTCTTATCATTTCATAAACTGAAGCTGCATCAGCAAATAACCATTTGTCACCTTCAGCTGCAAATTCTTCTCCAACCTCTATCCAGTCTTCCATGGTATTAAGATCTTCAATATCTACACCTAATTCATCCAGACGATCTCTACGATAGAACATTGTACCTGGGGAAATATCTAAAGGCATTGCAATCAGATTACCTGTATCGTCATTGGTTCCCTGGGCCCATTTGTAACCAATAATATCTTCTTCAAATCTACCTGCATTATATGGCTCAGCAGTTAAATTTTCAAAGCCACCTCTGTTGACAAAGTCACCGACAAATGCAATTTCTACATTGGCTACATCTGGAACATTTGAGCCAGCAGCAATTCTAGTTAATAATGTTTGATGGTGATCATCAAAGTCAGCCACTTCTAATTCTACCCTAATATGCGGGTGCTTTTCATGGAAATCATCTAAGATTGCTTCAAAACCCGAATCCTGATCAGGGAATGCTGCAACTGTGATTGTAGTTACATCCTCAGCCATTAACTCTGTGCTACCACCTAATAATAATGAAGCTGCCATTACAAATACCATAACTGTTAATAATAAACCTTTTTTAGAAAACATGATTGTCCCCCTTAGAATTTTTTGGTCATGATTTAAATTTTGTCTTATATTACTTATAATTTCAAGATCTATTTTTCGGGAGTGGTACCGGAAACCTGAAAAAATATAATTCTGCTTATGTACTTATAAAATTGTAAGAATTATATAAAGTCTCGGGAGTGCTCCCAAAATTATTAAAAAATATATTCCACCCCCAGGGAAAACTGATTAATTATCTGATATATCCTAATGCTTCAGGAATGGAATTATATTTACAATTTTAAGCCTTAACCGGTCCTGTCGATTCACGTTCAATCAATTCTAATTCAAAGATTACATCTTCTCCGTAAACCTCTTCAGGTCTACCCTCTAATTTATCAATCAACTTTTCCATACCTAGATAACCCATCTGATACCTGGGCTGTCTTAAGGTTGAAAGCGCTGGATCTATGATAGAGGCAAGTTCAATATCATCAAAACCTAGAACTGAAATGTCCTCTGGCACTTTGAGCCCGGCTTTTTTTAAGGCTTTAAGGCCACCAACTGCCATCATGTCTGATGCATAAAAAATAGCAGTAATATCTGGGTGATTTTTTATAATATTTTCAGTAGCAGTAAAGGCATCTTCTCTATCAAAAAAACCTGGTTCTATAACCTGATAATCTATATTTGAGTCAGCTAGTGCTTTGCGATAACCTTTAACTCTATCTATTGAAGCGTCTGAAGCTGCTATATCATCACCTTTAACAAAGGCTATTTTTTTGTGGCCTAATCCTAATAAATATTTAGTTCCTTTATAGGCACCATCGATATTATCTACGTTAACTTTTGGTATATTTTCATTATCCATTTTTCTGTCGACAACTATTAAGGGCATTTCTTTATTGGCCAGGCTATTTAAGTAGTCATTTAAAAGCTCATCGCCACCACCACTTATCTTTAAAATACCATCAACCCTGCCCTCTTCAAAGATTCTAATACATTTAAGTTCTTCTTCAACAACCCAGTTACTGTTAGCAAGCATTATATTATAGTTTTCTTCCATGGCTTTATCTTCAGCGCCTTTAACAAACATAGAGAAAAATGAATTGGTGATTTCTGAAACTACCAGACCAACTGTTTTAGTTCTCTGACTGGCAAGGCCTTTTGCTGAACTATTAGGTTTATAGTTTAAGTTTTTTATTACTTCCATAACTTTTTCCCGGGTAGTCTCGCTAACATCATCTTTATTATTTAAGACTCTGGAAACGGTACTTTTTGAGACTCCTGCATGTTCTGCTATTGTATAAATATCTACACTGTTTTTCATAATAGACCTCGCTTTTTTGTGACATAATTTTGAAAATCTTCGGGAGTGGTACCGGGACCGTTCCCAAAAGTTGATTTAATTATATTATATATAATCTTAATTGTCAAACTTTTTTCATTGAATTTTTGATTTATTTTTTAATTCTGATTATAAATTAATCCTATTAAATGCTGGATCTTTGACCAGGCTCTTAAATACTTTAATAAACTGGTCTATCTCTTCTTTTTTTATAATTAAAGGCGGGGCAAATCTTAAAAGGTCTTCTCCGGCTGTAAGTACCAGGATTCCCTGCTTTCTTAAAGCTGTCATCAACTCTTTAGTTTTATCACCAGTTTTAACTGCCAGTAAGAGCCCCATACCCCGGACAGGGCCGAGCCAGCTGACTTCTTCTGAAAGGTTTTCTAAAGATTCTTTTAAATACTGACCTGTTTCTCTGACTGAGCTGAGAAAATCAGGCTGGATTATCTTGTTGACTGTGGCCAGGGCTGCGCTGCAGACCAGGGGATTGCCGCCATAGGTTGTGGCATGGTCTCCTGGCTGAAAACTTTTAGCTACTTTTTCTTTTGCCAATAAGGCGCTAATTGGCACTCCATTACCCAGGGCTTTGGCTGATGTAAAGATATCCGGCTCAACTCCATAAGCCTGATGGGCAAAGAAGTGACCTGTTCTACCGATTCCAGTCTGGACTTCATCAAAGATTAAAAGAATATTTTTTTCATCTGCTAATTTTCTAAGTCCAGTTAAATAATCCTGGCTGGCCGGTCTTACACCACCTTCTCCCTGAACTGGTTCAACCATAATCGCTGCTGTTTCAGGTGTTATAGCATCTTCTGCTGCCTTGAGATCATTAAAGGGGACAACTTTAAATCCAGTCGGTAATGGCTGGAAAGGCTTCTGGTATTTTGGCCTGTCTGTGGCGGCTAGAGTAGCCAGGGTCCGGCCATGGAATGAACGGTCAGCCACTATAATTTCATGTTTTGGCTGATTCTGATTGTAAAAATAGCGCCTGGTCAACTTTAAGGCTGCCTCATTGGCTTCAGCTCCACTATTGGCAAAAAAGACTCTATCAGCTGAACTATTTCCAACCAGGATTTTAGCAAGTTTGTTCTGACTCTCATAATGATAGAGGTTGGAGCCATGGATTAGCTTCTCAGCCTGGTCTTTAATAGCTTTAGTTACATCTGGGTCATTATGGCCCAGTGAATTGACTGCTATGCCAGCTGCAAAATCCAGATAGCAGTTGCCTTCATTATCATAAAGATAAACCCCATTACCTCTTTCAAGGACTAGTGGAATCCGATTGTAGAGGTTCATATGGTATTTATTTTCTAATCCTATAATTTCATTTGTTTGCATAGATATCATCTCCTATAGATTAAGCCAGTTCTTAATTGATCATCGTTCCGATTCCATGGGCTGTAAAGATCTCTAGCAATAAAGCATGTTCCTGGCGGCCATCCAGGATATGAGTTCTATTTACCTGGTTCTGAAGTGCTGTCTTACAGGCTTTGACCTTTGGTAACATTCCGCCAGCAATTCTTCCAGAGGTTATCATCTCTTCAATCTCAGGCAACTTTAATCTGGAAATCCGGCTTTCTGGATCATTTTTATCTGCCAGAATTCCATCGGTATTGGTCAGAACTATTAATTTTTCTGCTTTTAAAGCTGCTGCTATCTCGCCGGCAACGAGATCTGAATTAATATTGTAGCTGTTGCCTGATTGGTCAACTCCAACTGGTGCGATAATTGGGAAATAGCCTGCTGTTAGCATTGTCTCAATTATTACCGGGTTGATTCTATCAACTTCGCCGACATAACCATAATCAAAATCTGTTCCATCAAAATATTTTCTAGCCACTATCAGGCTACCATCACTTCCGGATAAACCGACGGCCTTAGTTCCAGCCAGGCCAGCATAGTCGACTATTCTGGTATTGACCTGGCCGACCAGAGTCTCCCTGACAACTGCCATTGTCTCCTGATCGGTAACCCTAAGACCTTTATGGAAGTAGCTTTCTAAACCAAGTCGATCAAGGCTTTCAGAGATTGCCGGTCCACCGCCATGGACCATTACCGGCTTAATACCGACATATTTTAATAGGGCTATATCTTTTAAAACTGAAGCCAGCATCTCGCCATTGACCATGGCATTGCCTCCATATTTAATGACCATTATCTTTCCCTGGAATTTCTGGATATAGGGCAGGGCTTCAATTAAATTATCTGCTCTTTCGATTAAATCTTTCATCTGATCTCTCCTCATAAATTAACTATAATATTTTGTATTTATATCGATATAGCCGTGGCTGAAATCGCAGGTCCAGATCTTTGCACTGGCATGACCGGCATTGAGATCGACATTTATCAGTATTTCATTCTGGTTTAGTATATCTTTAGGAAAGTTATAGACTTTTTCGGCTGGACCGAAGATCTTATTGCCATTTAATTCAATTACCAGATCTGATTTTGAGAAGTTATTGCTGGCTGAGCCGACTGCAGCAGCAATCCTGCCCCAGGACGGGGCTTCACCGAAGATAGCTGTCTTAACCAGCGGTGAATTGGCTATCTTTCTGGCAATTTTCTCAGCCTCCTCTTCAGTCCTGACACCTGCAGTAACAACTTCGATAAATTTTGTGCAGCCCTCTCCATCTCTAACAATAGCCTGGGCCAGGAATTCGGCAAGCTCAGTCAATACTCTGACAAATTTATGGTAATCATTGCCTTTCTCAGTGATTTCAGGGTTGCCTGCCATACCACTGGCCATTATGGCCGCCATATCATTGGTGCTTTGATCTCCATCAACGGTTATCTTATTAAATGATTTTGCGACTGCTTCTCTGAAAGCTGCATCTAAAAGTTCTGTCTTGATTGCTATATCTGTTGTGAAAAAGGCCAGCATTGTTGCCATATTAGGTTCTATCATCCCTGAGCCCTTGGCAACTCCGCCTATCTTTATTTCTCTGCCTCCAATTTCAAATTTAAAGGCTTTCTCTTTTATACTGGTATCTGTTGTTAGAATTGCTCTTGCAATCTCTGAACCTGAAGATTTATTTAATGAGGCTGCCGCTTGATCTATTCCAGGCTTGATTTTATCCATTGGAAGATTCTTGCCAATAATTCCTGTTGATGCTATAAGAATCTGTTCTTTATCAAGGCTTAATTTGCTAGCAGTCTTTTTTGCCATCTCGACTGTATCTAGCCAGCCCTGTTCACCGGTACAGGCATTGGCAATTCCACTATTTACAACAATTGCTTTTATTCTATCGGACTTAAGCTGTTCTCTACTAAATATTACCGGAGCTGCCTGGACTTCATTGGTTGTAAAGACTGCCACTGTTCTGGCCTCTTTTTCAGCATAGATAATTGCCAGATCAAGACTTGAATTTTTTACTCCTGTTTTAACTGCTGAACCTGCAAAACCTGACGGTGCAAGGATTCCACTATTTATGTCTTTCATTATTATCTCTCCTTATATGTATCTTCCTGTTAATTCAAGGCCCATTTTTTCAGGATAGCCCTGATTTAGATTTAGATTCTGGACTGCCTGACCTGCTGAACCTTTAATCAGGTTATCTATTGCAGCCATGATCACAACTTTTTTAGGCCCTACTTTCTTAACTGTTATATCACAATAATTTGATCCAGTTACATATTTAAGTTCCAATTCTTTATCTTCAAAAATTCGAATAAATTCTTTCTGACTGTAAAATTTCTGATAGGTTTTAATTAAATCAAATCGTAATCTCTCTTCCTCTAAAATAGCGTAACAGGTAATCAGGATCCCACGTTTGACCGGTAAAAGATGAGGAGTAAAGATCAGATCAACCTCTTTCCCTGACCAGCCGACAAGTTTTTCAATAATCTCTGATTGATGGCGATGTTCCCCAACTTTGTAGGCTTTAAAGTTTTCTGCTGTTTCACAGAAATGGAGCTGCTGGCTGGGTTTTCTACCAGCCCCTGATACTCCTGATTTGGCATCTATTATTAGATTATCTGGACTGATTAAACCCTCTTTAATTAGTGGATATAGGGCCAGTATAGATGCTGTTGGATAACAGCCTGGATTGGCTATCAGTCTGGCTGTGCTGATTGCTTTTTGATTTATCTCCGGTAAACCATAGACGGCTTCTGTTATTAACTCAGGGCTGAGATGCTGCTGATACCAGTTTTCATAGAGAGCCTGGCTCTGATATCTAAAATCTGCGCTGAGATCAATAACCTTTAAGCCGCTATTAATAAGCTCTGGCACTATCTCCATTGAAATACCATGGGGAAGGGCTGTAAAGACAAGTTCTGACTTACTGGTAATATCAGCAATGTTAATACTTTTTAATTCCATTTTGAATTTATCTTTTAGATGGGGATAAATCTCTGCAATTTCTCTGCCTGCAAAACTTTCTGAAGTTATCTGCTGAATTTTAACCTCTGGATGGGCTGCAAGTAGCCTGACTAACTCCATGCCAGTATAACCTGTTGCTCCAATTATGCTTACATTAATCATTATTATCTACTCCCTATTTATTTAAATTGATTTATAATCAAAAAAACCGTCTCCTGGCTGAATTTATCAGTCAGAAGACGGTTATATAATCCGCGGTACCACTTCATTTGTAAGTTATAGTTATGCTATAACTTACCTCTCTAGCCTTAACGGAGCTAGCGGACCTCTTTAACATGGAGAGTATTTTAATTTCTCCCTATCTTTACAGAGGACTTCTCCAGAATACGAGTTCAGTTCATTCATCCATCGGTCTTGCACCATCACCGATTCGCTAAAAAGGAGAGGAATGTTCTTACTTATTTCCTTCATTGAAGTTACAAGTATTTATTTCGGTTATTTTAAATATTATACAGCATAATCGTATAAAATGCAATGGAAATCTATAAAAAATATTTTCTCTTCTTAAAATAGCTATAATTCTTCTATTATTTCTCTAAGGGTTGAATCTAATTTCTGCTTTAGCTGACTATAAATATCCATAAGTTCATATCCTTTAGAGGTTAACTCTGAGCCACCACCATCCTTGCCACCAACGGTTTTATTGATAACTTGAGTTCCGACTCGCTCTTCTATCTTCTTGACCTTACCCCAGGCAGTCCGATAGGACATATTCATCTCCCTGGCAGCCTGACTTAATGAGCCAGAATTTTTAACTTCAGTTAAAAGTCGATATAATCCAGGGCCGATAATCTGTTCTCCTCTATCATTTTCAAGCCAGCACCGAAAATTAGCTTTCACAGTTAACCCTCCAATTAATTTTATCTCATTAAGCAACTTCCCAACTGGATAATTCAATCTGCTGAACTGATTAAATCATAATACTGTTAGATTAATAAATTAATTCTCCATTTAAAAATTTCTCAGTTAGATTTCTCTCTGGATCATTAAAAAACTTGTCTTTCTTAGCTACTTCAATCATCTCTCCTTCATAGATCAGGCCTATTCTATCTGCCAGCCGTTTAGCCTGCATGATATTATGGGTAATCATTATAATTGTTTTGTCAGGCTTTTTTATATAACGTTCAATCATCTTTTCGATGATGCTAATATTTGAAGGATCTAGATTAGAAGTTGGCTCATCAAGGAGGAGAACATCAGGTTCAAAGACAACTGCTCTGGCCATGGCTACCCGCTGGGCCTCGCCTCCTGAGAGTTTATCAGCCCTCTGGTCTTTTAGCTCATGGAGTCCCAGGTACTTGAGAAGTTCTTCAATTTCTAACGTTTTGGATTCGGTAATCTTAATTCCTCTTATTTTTAGCGGAAAGATCACATTCTTCCAGACTGATTGCTGGAGCAGGGCTGATCGTTGGAGGACTGTTGTAATTGAGCGTCTCTGTGAAAGATCAGGCAGAGTGCCATCTAAATAACCATTGCCATTGTATTTTATTCTGCCTGAGCTCGGTTTTTCCAGAAAATTTAACAGTCTAAGCAATGTACTTTTACCAGCACCACTGGGGCCAACCAGACCAAAGATTTCACCGGTCTTAAATTCCAGTTCTCTGATATTTAAGATCTGCTTTTCATCATATATTTTACTGATATTTTCTAACCTATATGTAATAGACATTGTTTTAGTTCCGCTCCTTCTCCTGAAGATTGAGCATAAAGATATTTATAATAAATGTTATTGTTAAAAGAATTATACCAAGGGCTATTGCCAGGCCAAATCTGCCCTGCCTGGTTTCCAGCATGATAGCGGTTGTTAATACTCTGGTCTTCCCCCTAATATTTCCTCCGACAAGCATGACTGCCCCAACTTCTGAGATAACTGCTCCAAAGCCAGCAATAATTGCTATTAGTGCTCCCAGTCTTGCCTCTTTAATAATTGTCCAGATCATTTGAAATCTGGTGACTCCCAGGGTCCTGAGCTGGAGCAGAAGGTTTTTATCTACCCCCATTACTGCTGTCATAATAAAACCTGCCACTAAAGGTAATGCAATTACTGTCTGAGCTACGACTATTGCTCTGGTTGTAAAGAGCCAATTCAAATCGCCTAAAGGGCCGGCATTGGAAAAAATTATGAATACAAATAGGCCAACAACAACTGGAGGAAAGCCCATTCCGGTATATAAGAAGGCAGTAATTATCTTTTTACCAGGGAAACTGGCCAGACCGAGAAATGTTCCTAAGGGTAGACCAATAAGCACAGAAAAAACCAGAGCTGTCCCGCTCACTCTAAGCGAGACAGCAATGATCTGCAAAACTTCTCTATCTAAACTGATTAATAATCTAAATGCTTCCTGAAAACCTTCAATTAATGTATCCATTTATATCACCTAAATAAGATATTATTGTTCTTGATATAACAGCATCTGAAACTCTAGTAACTTATTTATTCTTCACCAGAGAAAAACAATGGCTGGCCAAATGTGTCTATCCCAAACTCTCCAATTTTCTTCTGGATATCATCTCTTACCATAAAGTCAACTAGTTGCTGGGCTGCTTCATAATTTGCATTTTCAAATACTTCTGGATTCAATGGAATTATTCCATATGGGTTATTCAGAGCTTCATCGCCTTTATATAAGATCTTTAAATTTGCTAACCCTTCTGCCATTGAGAGGAATGTTCCCCTGTCAGTCAAAGCATATCCAGCCATCTCATTGGCTGTTATTAAAGTTGAACCCATACCCTGGCCTAATGCATTGTACCAGCCTGTATCTTCAACATCTTCCAGGCCTGTCATCTCCCAGAGAGCAATTTCTTTAAGATAGGTTCCTGAATCGTCGCCTCTTGAGAGAAATCTAAGACTGCCATCATTACCGGCTTCATAAATGGCGGTCATTGCTGTCTCTATGTCTGCCCTTTCTCCAACAAGGTCACTTAGACCTGCTGGATCTTCTGGTGGCCCAACAATTACAAAATCATTATACATAATATATGTTCTTTCGGTACCATAACCATCCTCAATAAATTCTTTTTCTAAGTCAGGTGCATGGACCATTAAAATATCTGCATCGCCTCTCCGGCCAATTTCTAGTGCCTGGCCGGTCCCAACAGCTACTACTTCAACTTCAATCCCTGTCTCTTCAGTAAAGATTGGAAGTAGTTCATCTAATAAACCACTGTCCTCTGTGCTGGTGGTTGTTGCCAGCCTGATTGATTCTGCCTGTATCTCATGGCTCATAAATATTCCAACTCCGACTACAAGAGCAAAAATCAAACCTGCTTTTAATAATTTTTTCATAATATCACCTTTGCAATATATTAGACGCTATTTTATTAATAACATAACGCCTTGATAATTTATTCTTGATAATTGCTGAAATTCCTGCAAAAATTCCTCTATATTACTTAATAATATTTACTCCTCTGATATTACTTCAATAAAAACTTCAACTAATTCTGGATCAATTGATATATAATATTTTTTCTGATAAAACCCGACTTATAACTTATCTAAACCATTAATAAGACTGGCAATAGTCTTACTCCATCTTAATAGCTTTTCATCATCTCCAAAATTTGCGGCTAGTTGCAGTCCTAAAGGCAAGCCTTTGTTATTATTACCTGCTGGAAGTGTGATTACCGGTAAGCAGCAGTTTGTCCAGGGTAAGTTCATTGCAGGATCCCCTGTTGAATTAATTCCTATAGGAGCGGGACCTGTCGCTGCCGGTGAAATGAAAATATCTATATTAGCTTCATTCATTGCCTCTTTAATTTCGATTTTTAATTTTAAACGTTGATCTCTGGCCTTATGATAATCATTTTCCTTTATTTTTAGTCCTTCTTCAATTAATTCAGCTGTTTCTCTTCTATATACTTCTGGATATTTTCTATACCAGTCTTTATGTGCTCTGGCAAATTCATAGGCTATCAGGGTTCTATGAAAATTGTTGATCTCCGCTATATTTTCTAGAATAGGTGATTTTTCTATTCTGTAACCTGCTTTCTGTAAAGTTAATTTGTTAGCCTTAAAGTTTTTTAGGGCTATTTTATCTGCCTGATTGAGGTATGCCTGATCAGGTTCTCCTA
This sequence comes from Halonatronomonas betaini, assembly GCF_015666175.1. Classification (NCBI taxonomy): domain Bacteria; kingdom Bacillati; phylum Bacillota; class Clostridia; order Halanaerobiales; family Halarsenatibacteraceae; genus Halonatronomonas; species Halonatronomonas betaini. The sequence continues at coordinate 243,212 of NZ_JADPIE010000002.1, forward strand.
AAACAGGCTGGGATAACTCTTTAATATTTTTAAAATGCTTCGGGGATAATATGTTTTCAAATATCATTTCAGCTCCACTAACTGTCCTGGTGAAAAAACCTATCTGGTCTATAGTCTCTGAAAACTTTATAAAACCATCTGACGGAATTCTACCCTGGGTTGGTTTAAATCCTACTATACCACAGTAAGCTGCTGGCCTTATCACTGAACCAATTGTCTGGGTACCTAAAGCTAATGGGCAATAACCAGCAGCCACTGCTGCTGCCGAACCACTACTGGAACCTCCAGGAGTATGCTTGAGATTATTTGGATTTCTTGTTGGTCCAGGAGCAGAATGGGCAAATTCTGTAGTTACTGATTTGCCTAAAAAAATTACTCCCTGCGAACGGAGTTTTTTAATTAAGCTACCCTCATTTTCAGTAAGTAGATCCTGGTCTAATCTAGAACCGGCCCTGGTTTTAAAGCCTTCAAGATGGAATATATCTTTGACAGCAACCAGAATGCCAAATAAATTAGGTTTAAAATTATTATTTTGGTGATTTTGTTTGAGTTCTATTATATCTTGTTCCAGTCTTATTTTTTTGTTCTCTTCTGGCAATAGAGCTGCAATTTTATCTTCTTTTTTATTTATAACTGCCAGTGAATGTTCAATTATTTCTTCTAATTTCAGGATATCATTATTTGAATTTTCGATTATATATGGGATATTGAACTCTTCTCTTTTCATTTTTATCACCTCAAAATTTTTTATGGAGTTACTTATAATCAGTTTAGATAAATTTAATCTTGCTATAAAATTTTATCATCTTAAACAAAAATAATTAATGAAAGTCAATAAAATAGGATTAAAAGAAATATAATAGATGTATAATAGAGGTTTTGTAGAGGTGTAGGAGGGATGTAAGAGGGGTGTAGGAGGGGTAGCGAATTGAAACTATCTTTTTTTGTTAAAAGAATATTGATTAAAAATCAATTAATATTATAGAGTAATATTTATTTGCCTGGACTAGTAATTATCAATTAAAATATCATTCCCTTTATGGTTAGCTCATTCTAAGTCAGACACCTATATTTCTTTTGAATTAGTTCATTATAATTTTAAAACAACTTATAATATTATACTATTTTTGAATATTATTAGCAACATTTCGAATGAAATGATAGCTAAAAAGATAATATAATTTGAAAATATAATCATGATAGAAGGAGGAAAACGTGATCTTTTATAGAATAACTTTAATGTGGCAAAGGAAGATTGTATACAATAGACAAAGCCATTCTCTCCTGGGAGGTGATATTAAAATACGGCTAGAGCTCTTTTAATTCTTAGAATTTGAGTATAACAGTAGTAAAAAAATTAAAGGAGGAATTAACAAATGAATAAGAAGTTTACATTAATTTTTGTAGCGATTTTTCTAATGGCAGCTATTTTTACTGCAGGTGAAATGCAGGCTGATGAACCCTGGGCTGCTCTAGAAGGTGAAAGCTTTGATTTAGTTGTCGGCTTTGATGCAGGTGGATCACATGACCTTTCAGCCAGGTATATTGCTGAAGCATTGGAAAAGATTGGCGTAGATGTCAGTGTTGTAAATATGCCAGGTGCTGTTGGCACTGAAGCTGCCTATCATGTAGCCTCTCAGGACCCAGATTCTAATATTTTATTCTGGGGCCATCCTCCAGTAATGATCTTTGAGCCTGCTGCCAGAGATATTGGTTATGAATATGATGACTTTGATGCAGTTGGAGCAATGGGGAGTCCTACCTTTGCTATTGGTTCAAGGGCAGGTGCACCCTGGGAAGATCTTGATGAATTAAGAGCATATATAGACGAAAATCCAGGCGAAGTTATTGTTGGCGGTCAGGGAGAACTTCATATTATGCATTATGCAGTAGAAGCAATTTTACCACCTGATGAGTATGATTATAGGTATGTAGCATTTGCCGGTGGCGCTGATGTTGCTCTTAACTTAACTGGTGGCCATGCAGATGTTGGTCATTTAAGTCTATCAGCTGCTAAGCCTCTCCATGATGATGATGAATTAACTGTTATGGTTCATACATCAGCAGTTGCAGAGAGAGTAGATATGATGCCTGATGTACCTAATGTAACTGAATTTGGTATTGATTTTACTGAGCCACATACATTAGCTGCCTGGGCTCCTGCAGGTACAGATGCAGAAACGAGAGAAGCTTTAAATGCTGCCTTAGCAGAGATAACCAATGATAATGATTTCTTAGAATCTATGGGTGATATGGGCTTTGTTGTATCCCATCATACTATTGAAGAAACAGAAGAGTATTTTAATAGTGTAAGAGATGATTTATTACCTCAATTTATGGACTGGCTCGAAAGTAAGGAGTAATAGAGTAGAAAGTAAGATGCCCGGGGATAACTCCCCGGGGTTTTACTAAAGTAGGAGGCTAATTATGAATCAAAAAAGACTTACAATCAATGGGATTGTTGCTTTGATTTTAATATTGATTTTTTCGATTTTGTTTTACTGGAGCTTTAATATGCCATTGAGATCAGAAGAAGTTCTTATACCAAGAATATCTATTGGCATAATCCTTGCCGGTGCAATCATTATATTTATTAGAGATTTAATTAGACCTGAATTTATTCCTGATTTAGATTCGAGATATACAATTCCAGGTATTATTCTAGTAGCTTTAGCACTTTATACTTATATTTCTATGGTGCTCAACATAGGTCTAATTGTATCTACATTTTTAAATTTAGCTTTTTGGTGGATTATTATTGAATATATTGATACTAAAAAGAATAATCTCCAGAACGAACTAAAAAGTAGGATCATAAAAAAGTTGATTTTAGCTCTTTTAGTTACTGCTGCAGCTTATATTTTATTTATAACAATTATTTCTATGTATATGCCAAATACAATTTTATTTTAATATTTGAAAATATATTAGTGAGTATTGAGGAGGACAGAATATGTTTGAAATGGAAGCACTAGCTTCAGCATTCTTTATTGTTTTTTCATTAGATACAATGCTTTTTATTCTAGTAGGTGTTATAATCGGAATTTCATTTGGTGCTATTCCAGGTTTAGCCCATACTCTTCCAATAGCGATTGCCTTGCCTTTATCTTTTGTATTGCCTATTCATCAGACTATGGGTTTATTAATAGGAACATATAAAGGTGGAACATATGGAGGATCGATAACTGCAATTGCTTTTGCCACGCCTGGAACCTCAGGAGCAGCTGCAACTGTTGCTGATGGGTATGCTTTAACTGAGCAGGGTAAGGGTAAAAAGGCGCTTCAAATGGCTTTATATTCCTCTATTATAGGTGATAGCATTAGTGATATAGCACTAATATTTTTAGTTGTTCCTATTGGAATGATTGCTCCAAGTTTTGGGCCTAGTGAATTGACAGCTCTTTACATAATGGCCTTATCTCTGGTAATAATTTTAGCTGCTGATAACCCTGGAAAAGGCCTGGTTTCAGCTGGAATAGGGTTTTTTCTGGCCATAATTGGTAGAGATATTGTTACTGGAAGTTTAAGGTTTACTTTTGGATTTAGACAATTGGCATCTGGCTTCCCTTTAGTACCTTTGTTAATGGGTTTCTTTGCTGTACCAGAGATAGTTAAGCAGATGACAGATGTATTTAGAAATCCAAAATCTGCAGAAGAAGTGGATGTCAAAAAACGTGAAAATGAGGATCAAGAAGGTTTAACATTTAAAGAGTTAATAGGTGCCTGGAGAGGTTTATCAATAGGTACGATTCTTGGAATTTTTCTTGGAGCCCTGCCTGGACCAGGTGCAACTTTAAGTTCTTATACAGCTTATAGTGTTACAGCACAGGCAACAAAGGATAAAAATTATGGTAAAGGCTCTCTTGAAGGAGTTGCTGCAGCTGAATCTGCTAATAATGCAACCTGTGGCGCTACCTTTATTCCAATGCTGACTTTTGGAATTCCTGGAAGTTCTATTGCTGCTCTATTAATGGCGGCTTTGATTATGGAAGGAATACCTGTTGGCCCTAGAGTTGTAGTCGACCATACAGAAACAGTCTATATTTTGTTTCTATTATTATTACTTGCCAATCCATTTAATTTTATAATGGGGAAAGTATTAATACCTGTCTATACTAAATTAACCAGGTTGCCTGCAAGGATTCTATGGCCATCTATCTCAGTTTTATTAGTTTTAGGAACTTATGCTTATAATACCAGACCATTTGATGTTATTATTATGATTATATCAGGTGTTATTGGCTGTTTCTTCTACTGGTTTAAAATACCTGATGGTCCTTTAGTTCTTGCATTTTTAGTGACCCCATTATTTGAAAGAAGTTTTCGTCAGGCATCAACTATCTCCGGCGGTGATTACGCTTTCTACTTTGAAAGTACAATTGCCAGAGTATTATGGGGAATAACTATAGCGGCTCTAATATTCTTTTTCTGGAAACGGTTTAAAAATAATCGTCAACTGGAGTAGATTATAGTAGACAGGAGTAGATTGTATGAATAAGATAATAAAAGACATTAATCAGGAGATTAAAAGTTTAGAGTCAGAATTAATTGATTTGCGAAGGGATTTCCACAAATATCCTGAGCTTGGATTTGAAGAAGTTAGAACTTCTAAAATAGTAGCTAATTACCTTGCTGAATTAGGAATTGAAGTTGAGAAGAATGTTGCTAAAACAGGAGTTGTGGGACTTCTTAAAGGTGGTGGCAAAGGTAAAACACTGCTTTTAAGAGCAGATATGGATGCTCTGCCTATAAATGAAAAGACTGGCTTACATTATTCTTCTGAAAATGAAGGAATTATGCATGCCTGTGGTCATGATGGCCATACAGCAATCCTGCTTATAATTGCAAAGATTATATCTAAATATAAGGATTTGATTTCTGGAAACATTAAGTTTGTCTTTCAGCCAAATGAGGAAGATGCCGGAGCTGCTGAGATGGTTAAAGAGGGTATTTTAAAAAGTCCAGATGTTGATGGGGCTATTGGCCTTCATTTATGGTCTCCTCTAAAGACTGGAGTAATTGGTCTTAAATCCGGGCCATTAATGGCAGCAAGTGAATATTTTAATGTTAAACTCCAGGGCCCTGGTGGTCATGGAGGGGCGCCTCATAAAACTATTGATCCAGTGAATACTGCAACCAGTATTATTAACAGGCTAAAAACTATTGAAACAAGAAATTTTGATGTTATAAATGAACCAACTTTAATAACTACATGCAAATTAGAAGCTGGTGATTTTCCGATAGTTATTCCAGAAGAAGTGAGTTTTGCTGGATCAATCAGAACTCTTCATCCTAAAATGAATCAGGTTAAAGAAAAATTCGAAAATATAGTTGAAAAAGAAGCTGAAATAGACGGACTTAATTACGAGATAGATTTTAAATGTGGAAATCGTTTATTAGATAATAATTTAGAGATGGTTAAAGTAATAAAAGGAGCTGTTGCTGTATCCCGGGATAAACTTACTATTAAAGAAAAAGGGATTGCAGTTATGCTTGGAGAAGATTTCTCAGAAATTTCTTTGAAAGTACCATCAGCCTTTTATTTTGTTGGGACAGGAAATGCTAATAAAGGTACTGACTATCCTCATCACCATCCAGAGTTTAATATTGATGAGGATTCTCTGAAAATAGCAGTTAAGATTCAAATGCTTTCTATCTTAAGATATTTTAATTTAATATGATAATGATGAATTATAAAACCTGGCTATAATAGCCAGGTTTTTGTTTTCTAGTAACATTTAAAAGAACTAGGTTTTAAATTATTTTTAGAGTTATTTATAAAATTATTCTCGGTAATTATTCGGATAAAATATTATCAAATCTCTTATACTTCCAGGGTAAATACATTAATACTCCTAATAATATCCAGCCTATTATACCGATTGCAATATCTATATTGCCATAGCCTAAGTGTTGCAATTGGTCTGTATAAACTTCATTAATTATTGAGAATGTTAACATAAAATATCCTATACCAAAAAAATAAGTATAATAAAGTATTTCCAGCATGGTATAACTAAAAAATAATATTATGAATGGTAGTGCCAGAAAAATAAGTTCAAGAAAAATTTCCAGGTTCATGCTGGTAAAATAAAGTAGAGTATTATTGAATCCTACTGTTAAAATCACAAGTATTATATATAGTATAATCGATAAAACCTGACCTGTTTTTTTAATGTCTTTAACTTGATTTATTTTAAATATTGAAGGAATAAATGAATCTTTATCCATTTGATAAAAGGCCCCCTGATTATTCACATAATTTCTTTTAAAGGTTTACCAGTATCAAAGCTATTACTGTCATGATTACTGAGAAAACCTCTTTATTCATTCTTTCTCCGAAAATCAAATATCCTGTTATTACTATATAAAACTATGATATATGCACTAAATATTGGGAAGATAACTGTACTATTAATATTCAACCTGATTAATAATTTTTTTAATAGCTGATTTAATCTCTTGATGCTTGATCATTTCAATACTTTTATTCCAAAGTTGATCCTGTAGATCTTTATCATAGGTTATACTGGCCGGTTTGCTCTTTCTTTTATTAATATAGTAATTACCTGTCTCTCCTTTAACTTTTTCAGAATCAGCAAGATAAACCGGTGTAATAGCTCCATTTTCTGCAGGGGAACCATTTAATGACCAGCCTCTTCTAAGAACTTTTGTATCTATAACTCCAGGATCCAGACAATTAATTGCAATTTTATTTTGATAAAGCCTGGCTAACTTAAATGTAAATAGATTCATTGCTGTTTTAGAATCCTTATAAGCCTTCATGGCATCATAATTTTTTGGTTCCCAGATATCATTAAGGTCTATTTTACTGGAATGACTAATCGAGCTGACATTGATAATCCTGGGATCATTACTATTCTGTATATTTTTAAGGAGAAATAAGGTTAAAATGAAATGGGAATGGAAATTTACTGCCAGGGTCTTTTCTATTTTATCCTGGCTATATTTAAAGTTTTGCTGATAGGTTCCGGCATTATTAATTAAGATATCAACTTTCTTTTGGCTGGATTTAATTCTTTCAGCCATTTGATATACTTCAAGCTGAGATTCTAAATCTGCTATTTCAATATTATAATCTCTATTATTGGTCTTCTTTAGTTCTGCCACGACTTTTGCTGCTTTTTCTCTATTTCTACCATGAATGATTAAGCTATAATCTCTATTTGCAAGCTCTTTTACTATCTCCCTGCCAATTCCATCTGTTGCACCTGTGATTAATGCTTTTTTCATTTTAAGGCCAACCTCCTTAAAACAAAATTCTTATTTATATGTTATTATATCAGGTTAATTCTCAAAGTAACAGGCAAAAAATAATGACCCTTTGGTATTAAATATTCAAGGGCCATTTAATCTTTCTCAATAATATTTTAAGAATTTAGTAATTAACAGTTTTCAACAAATTGAATTTTTAAGCCATTTGGGTCTAATATATAGAAGAAACGTATATTAGGGTTAGGCTGAAATGGGCCACTATGGATTGATATACCTTTATCTTTTAAATATGTCATCATTTCATTAACTGAATCAATTTCAAAGCCTAATGAAATATCTTTTCCAATCTTAATTTCTTCTTGATTATCTTCAAAGACAAGTTCAACTTTAGTTTCGCCATCACCTAAAAATGCTATTTCTCTATCAGGTTCGACTTCAAATCTTCTTTCAACCTCAAGGCCAATGATATTCTGATAAAATTCTAAGGATTCTTCAAAATCTTTAACATGGAGTGTTGCCCAGCAAAATTTCATTATGCCACCTCTCATTTAATAGTATTTATTATTTGAGTTTAATATTTTTCATAATGGACTTTATCTTCATTATAACGATCACGTCTTCTGCTCTCCCTCTCCGGGTAGCCAATAGCAATAACATTCAATGGAATAATATTCTCCGGGAGTTCAAGTAAATCTGATAACTCTGTATAGTATTTTTCTACTGGATAAACCCCTAACCAACAGGCACCCAGGCCTAAATCTTCTGCCATCAATAGCAGATTTTGAGTTGCTGCTGAACAGTCCTGAACCCAGAAATCTTTATAAGCATTTTTATCACCACAGACTGCTATTGCCAGTGGTGCATCTTTAAGCATTTTAGAGTATTTATGAAATTCCATGATTTTATCCATTGTATCATTATCTTTGATAACTACAAACTCCCATGGTTGTTTATTATGAGCTGAAGGCGCTGACATTGCTGCCTCTAATAGTTTTTGAATTTTCTCGTTTTCAACTTCTTTGTCTATGAACTTTCTCTTACTTCGCCTGTTAAATAATACTTTTTCAAATTCCACTTATATCCCTCCTGATATACTTTGGCATTCTTAAATTAAATCTCTAAAGTTTATTATAATACATTTAAGAAGAATGTTAAATTTTTTTATGATAATTTTTCATGAGGAAATAAAAAAATCCCACAAAACTAATTGTGGGGTTCAATCATTCTTAATTTATATTGAAATATAATTATTACCAGCTGCGATGATGTCTAATTCGATTTGACAAAATTCCAGTCATGTTTGAAAAGAAACCGATACCTGTGCTGTTTAATTCATCCTGAAGTTCAAAAATTTGATCTTCTAATTCTATTAGTTCCTGCTCTGGAGCTTCTTCTTTAATTAGCTCTCGATATTCCTCCATTAATACTTCAATTCTAACGATTGTTCTTAGTTCATCTCTCTGAATTTCTCTAATTTCTTCTTCACTCATATCTGAAAATCTACTTATATCAGAATCAAACCAGGGACTTCTCATCATGCCCATGCCACCCATCATGCCACCTCTAAATCTTTGATCTGAAGCGGCATAAGAATCTGCAAGCCAGTTTCTCATCATAAATATCTCTTCTCTCTGACTATTGCTTATACTAACTGCCAGTTCAGCAACTTCCTCATGCTCAGCTAATCCCTGAGCTAATAACTGCTGTGACATCATTACTGCCTCCATATGATGAAAAATCATGTCTTCTAAGAAAGCTTCTTCTAACTGAGGGCTTTCTATATCTGAATAATCTCCCATCATTGGTTCATAAACAAAATCGTTTTCTCTATCAGAATACCAGTTATCTAAATAGCTGTTCATCTGATCAATCTCTTCACTCTGAGTTGCTATAATTTCACTGGCAAACTCTCTCATCTCTTCGCTATCTGTATTATCTCTTAAAGTTGTTGCTGTTCTAACAGCTTCTTCATGGTGAGGTATCATTTTTATCAAGAAATCATACTCACTTTCAATTGAAGTATGCATCATTCTGCCAGAGCCCATCATCCCTCCAAAACCCATCATGTCACCAAATCCAAAGTTTTCAAAATCGTCAAATGACTGATCTATATCATCCTGAGTTCTTCTACCCATATGACCTCTATTACCCTGCATAGCTGTAGCATTCATTCCAATAAGTCCAAAGACTAAAACTACTGACAGACTAACTATAATTAATTTTTTCAACTAAAAAACCTCCTTAAAGCTTTTCAATCCTGTTTGAAACTTATATGAACTAATTTAATTTGCTTAAGGTAATTATATATCTGAAATATAAAGATAATATGAATTTGAATTACTGTTTATATTAATATTGTCTAAGTTTAAGTAATTATAGCGTTCTTGAGTTATTGTGTCAAGTTTATATTTAACAAAAACCTCTTCGAGCAACAGATTATTCTGTAACTGAAGAGGCTTAAAAATTTTTATTTTTTTATTATTAAATTTTTAGATTAATCTAATTCTGGTATATTGCCATCTTTATAGAGAATACAACGGACCTGATGACTATCATTGAGTTGATTCATTTCAGGTATGGTCTGGCTGCATTCAGGCTTTCTGTATGGACAACGGGGATGGAAACGACAACCTGATGGTGGATCTATCAGACTAGGAATGTCACCTGTTGAACCCATTTTTTCTTCCCTAAAACCTTTTTCTGGCTGTGGAGCTGCTGACCTTAATAGTTTTGTATAGGGATGTCTTGCTTGCTGAATCACTTCATCTGTTGGCCCAATTTCAACAAGCATACCGGCATACATTACTGCTATTCTATCTGCTATATATCTTGCTCCAGCCAGATTATGAGTAATATAAAGATAAGAGATTTGATCTTTATCTCTAAAGTTTTTAATCATATTCATAATTGTCATTCTAATTGAAACATCAAGCATAGATGTTGGTTCATCAGCCAAAAGAAGAACTGGCTCAACTGAAATAGCTCTAGCTATATTGATTCTTTGGAGCTGTCCCCCTGAAAGTTCATGGGGAAATTTATCTAAAAACTGCTCAGCTGGTTCAAGTCCTACCTCTGTTAAAACTTCGACCATTTTTTCTTCTATTTCTGATTTAGGGCAGATATTATGGATGATAAATGGTCTGCTTAAGATAGATCTAATTTTATGGGTTGGATTGAGTGCACCAAAAGGATCCTGGAATATCATCTGAACCTGTTTCCGATACCAGTCAATTTTCTTTTTATATTCAGGTGCATAGATATCTTCCCCCTGAAAGATTACCTTCCCTCCTGTTGGGCTATAAATTCTAGCCACAGCTCTAGCTGTTGTTGTCTTGCCACTTCCTGATTCACCAACTAATGCAACTATCTCCCCCTTATTAATTGTTAGATTGACATCATCCATTGCCCTAACTTTCTCGCCAGAACGACCTATTGCTCTAATTGGAAAATGGAGAGAAACATTTTTTAATTCTAATAATGACTCTGTCATCTTATCTCTCCTCCCCTGCTAAAAAGCAACGGGCCAGCCGTCCTGAGCTGTCATAGCTTTTAAATTCTGGATTTTCTTTTTTGCATCTGGCAAAGGCATAGGGACAACGGGTTTCGAATTTACAGCCTGTTGGCAGTTTGAAAAAGTCAGGTGGTTTACCAGGGATACCGCCGACTTCTTTAATCTCTCCTACAAGTGGTGGAAATGATGCCATAAGCCCTTCTGTATAAGGATGGGCTGGATTTTTATAAATTTCTTCAGCATTCCCTAGTTCCACCAGACGGCCTGCATACATAATAGCCAATCTATCTGAAATTTCAACAAGCAGTGAAAGATCATGGGTTATAAAGATTATAGAAAAACCAAATTTCTCCTGAAGATCACCGATTTTTTCAATAATATTCCTTTGAACAACTACATCCAGGGCTGTTGTTGGCTCATCCATAATAATTATATCTGGTTGAAGTATCATAGCCATGGCAATCATAATTCTCTGTTTCATGCCACCTGATAGCTGATGTGGATAATCATAAAGTCTATCTGGAGTTATATTTACAAGCTCCAGAAGTTCTTTTGCCCTGGCAATAGCCTCTTTTTCTTTAAGTCCTGGCCTATGAGCATACATAGCATCCAGTAGTTGTTCTTTAATTGTTATAACTGGATTTAGAGCATTCATGGCTGATTGAAAAACCATTGATATCTTTGACCAGCGAACTTTTTTCATTGCTTTATCTGATAAAGTTGCCAGATTCTGACCTCCATAATTAATTGAGCCTGAAAAAATTTGGCCATTATCTTCTAAAAGTTTTAAAATGCTATAGGCCAGAGTTGATTTTCCGCAACCTGATTCACCAGCAATACCCAGGAATTCTCCTGAACCAAGTTTAAAACTGACTTCTTTAACTGCTTCAACCCGGCCCTGTTTAACCTGGTATCCTGATGTCAAATTATCTATTTCTAATATAGTTTCTGCCATTATATTTCTACCTCTTTCTAATCTTTGGATTAGATATTTCATCAATTGCAAAGTTCATTAGAGCAAATGAAGCTCCTAACATACCAATAAATAATCCTGGAGGCAGGAACCACCACCATGCTCCATATAAAAGGGCAGCATTATTTTGAGCCCAGTATAGCATTGTACCCCAGGTAACAGCTGCCATATTACCAAGTCCAATAAACTCCAGCGTGGCCTGGCCAATAACTGCTGCCATTGTTGAAGTAAAGAAGGTTACCATAACCAGAGAAATTATATTTGGCAGTATTTCTCTGAAAATAATGACCAGAGTTGATTCTCCAAGAACTTCTGCCACCTGAACGAATTCTCTTTCTCGCATTGACATTACCTGGGACCTGATAACCCGGGCTCCCCAGGCCCAACCAGTAAGTGATAATACTAAAATTATAGGCATTATACCTCTCATAGTAATATATGAAGCTATAACTATAATTAAAGGTAAGCTTGGAATAACTAGAAAGATATTATTAATAAATGATAAAAAATCATCTGCTCTGCCGCCAAGATAGCCACTTAATAAACCAACTGTCAGGGCAACAAAGGTTGAAATTGTACCTGTAATAATTCCTACCATAAGTGTCAATCTGGTACCGTGGATAAGCCTTGAGAAAATATCATAGCCTGCATGGGATGTTCCTAAAAGATGCTTTCCTCCTGGCTCTGCTCTCATCGGAAACTGACCATCTTCGTCTGATGATTGCCTTATTTCGTAAGGTGCAATAATTGGTGCAAAAATAGCTATTATAAGAAATATTAAAAATATTGTCAGACCTACTAAGGCCTTTTTATTACCTACAAATAATTTAAATGTATCCTGAATCATCTTGCATCACCGTCCCGTACTCTTGGATCTAATGCCATTATGGCTATATCTGATAAGAAGTTTGCTATTAGTACTCCTAAAGTTATAAATAAGAAAATTGCCTGAAGTAATGGATAGTCCTGCTGCTGAATAGCCTGGTACAGCATAAACCCTACACCTGGATAGGAAAAGACTATCTCTGTAATGAGACTGCCACCAACTATAAAACCCAGAGCCATGGCAAAGCCTGAAATCGATGGTAATATAGCATTTCTAGCAGCATACATATTTCTGATTCTAGATGTTGAAAGTCCTTTTGCTCTAGCTACTGTAATATAATCTTCAGCCAGAACATTAATCATATTATTTCTTATTGTAAGAAGCCAGTAACCAAGGGAACTGATTGTAATTGTAAAAGCTGGTAATATTCCATGATAGGCTACTGATTTAATAAATTCCCAGCGTTGAGCCCAGGAGACTGTAACTGCCCTGGAGCCTCCTAAAGGAAACCACGGCCTTTCAAAGGCGAAAAAGTAGACAAGAATAAGTCCAAGCCAAAAATATGGAAATGACCTTATAAATAAAAATAAACTTATAATGGCATCTGAAATTTTGCTTCTACGATACCAGCCAACAAATATTCCTATAAATGTTCCAATCAAAAAACTTATAATGGTTGATAAACCAATAAGACCAATTGTCCAGGGTAATGCTTTTCTTAGGACAACCCAGACTGGTGTAGGATAATGGCTTATTGATATACCAAGATCTCCCTGAGCAACATTAACTAAATAATCTCCAAACTGGAGAATTACATTTCTATCTGTATCGACTCCAAAGGCTGTTCTGATTGCTTCCAGGTTTGCCGGTTCTACTCCATCAAGTCGACTAACTATTATCTGAGCAGGATCTCCTGGCATAAGTCTAGGTAATATAAAATTTATAAGTAAGGCAATTAGGATTGCAAATAAAAGCCATCCTGTTTTCCTTAAAAAATACTTCATCTTCTTCCTCCTCATATGTAAAAGTTCAGGCCCCTTAAGCCGGGGCCTGGACTTATTGGTTCATTTTAATAATATATAGCCTAATTGACTGGCTGTAAGTTTAAGAATATTTTCATCTTTGTCATACCTGCTGTATTTGGAGAGGTATATGGGTCATCTTCATTTGGCCAGCCTGTAAAACGAGCAGTATTATACTGGAACCAGGTTGGATTAAAGAATAATGGAATCATTGGCATATCATATGTGAATTCTGTTAGAATTGTACCGATTAATTCCATCTGTAATTCTTCATCATCTGTAGCTCTATAATCTCTAAATGCCTGGTCAACAGTTTCATTTTCATACCTGACTTGAGAATGGCTTTCAGCACTTTCTCCGATAGGCGCTGATAATCTTGAAGGCAGGATATTATCAAACTGATAATATGGTGAGAAGCCTGAATTAGCATATCCCATGGACATATGATAATCACCATCTGTTAAATTATCCATGAAAGGTGATGGCCAGGCTACCTGACGGACACTGGCTTCTACACCGACTGCTGCTAATTGATCACTAATTGCTTCAGTAGCTGTTATCCAATCTGTCCAGCCTGTTGGTACATATAGATTAAATGATAAAGCTTCACCATCTTTTTCATAAATTCCACGGCTATTTTCTTCATAACCTTCTGCTTCAAACATTTCTCTAGCTTTTAAAGGATCAAATTCTACCATGTTTTCCTCTGCTGCTTCTGGAATCCAGTCTAAGAAACCACTTTTAACACCGGCTGGATTGGAAGGCACAGCACCTGAGCCCATTATCTGGGTTATTCTTTCTTGGTCAAGACTTTTAGCGATAGCTCTTCTTAAATTTCTATTATTAAATGGTTCCTGACCATTATTAAGACTTAAATAAACAATATTTCCTTCTGGTAACCAGTAATTATGATTCTGGGGATCTCTGGTAACATAGGTCTGATCGATATTTGCAATAAAATAGGTTCCCCAGTCTATTTCTCCAGAAATAATTCGCATAGCAGCCTGTTCATTTCCGGTAGCGCCAACATACTGGACTCCATCGATATATGGAAGTGGTTCTCCATCTTCTCCAATTTGCCAGTAGTTAGGATTACTAACCATTCTATATGACATTTCGGTAAAGCTACCTTCATCATGAATGAATGGTCCAGTTCCGACAGGATCTTCATTACCATCCCAACTGGCTGGATTTTCAATATCTGCCCAGATATGCTCTGGAACAATATAGATGCTACCAAAACTAGGCATTACTGTTGTATTTACCTGATCAAAAACAAATTCAACTGTATATTCGTCTCTAGCATTGACTTCCAGAAGTCCTGAATCCCAGATACCAGCCTGACTAATTTCTGCATGCTCCTGACCTAAACCTAAAGTAAAGACTACATCATCGGCTGTAAATTTCTCGCCATCATTCCAGTAGACATCTTCTTCTAGTTCAAAGACCAGAGTTGTTAAATCGTCTTCCCAGTAATGATTATGGGCCAGCCATGGTTCGATCTCTCCTAAATGAGTATTGGCAAGAACTAATGTTTCGTAAAACCCTCCATAAGTGTTATGAAGTGCATTAGGTGAGAATGGATTATAATTTTGAACAATTACCCCCTGTACGTTGGCTGTCTTTTCAACTATACCACCACGATTGACATCAGCAGCCAGTATAGTTGTAGATGTTAATAAAACGAAAGCCAGAACTAATACCATTGAAACTCCAATAATTTTTTTCATTAAATAACCTCCTGTTTTTTTAATAAAGTCTGATCTTCTCAACTTCTCTTTTAAAATCCTTTCTTTCTTCAGACCACTCCAGTAAGATTTCATTAATAGGCCTGCCTGCCAGCATGTCTTTTCTGACCTGATTTGTCTTCATAAAGTAATCAAAGAAATAATCATTTTCTTCTTGCCAAAAACTCCAGTCGATTTTTTCTGGATAGTCTTTAATAATAATCTCTAATACTGAAAGATTAAACCTCTCGACTGATGCTATTTCAGGCTCATCAAGGTAAAGATGTAATCCCTGTATTTCATTACTGGCAAATCTTTTACTCTCTTTTCTATAATAAACTGGCCTCCAGTTTAAACCTTTTAAATTATAAGTTTCTAACTTTTCTATGAGTTTAACTGGATTTAGCCAGGGAGCTCCAAAGTATTCAAAGGGATTAGCTGTCCCGACTCCGTTATCAAGTCCTGCACTATCTAAGTGACAGGTAAATGGATATAACTGGGCAGTTCTGGCTGATGGTATTGCTGGTGAAGTCGGAACCCAGCGATAATCATCTGGTTTAAAAGTCTCGCCTTTATAGCCTTCTAATGGAATAACTTCAACATCGGCTCCATTTAAATAGTTCTTCTGATACCAGAGTGCAAGTTCACCTGAGGTCATTCCATAACAATATGGTAAATTATCTGGTCCAATAAAAGAACTATATTCATTACTACCAATATTGCCTGATATTTGATCACCTAATGGGTTAGGCCTATCCAGGACAATTAATTTTGTATTTGCCTGATAACAGCTTTCTATTGCAAGAAGTAAAGTTGAACTGTAGGTATAATATCTTAGCCCAATATCCTGAATATCATAAAATAAAATATCAAGATCTTTAAGTTTATCTACTGGCGGCTTTCTCCTTTCCCCAAAAAGAGAGATGACCGGTAATTTACTGATAGGATCTATCGTATCATCAATGTTTTCTTCAGCGCCAGCCTGGCCTCTAATACCATGTTCAGGTGAAAAAAGTCTTATCAGATTTAAGTCATTGTTTGACTGAATAAGATCTATATTCTGTTTAAGATTATTGGTAAGCCCTGTATGGTTAGTTAAAAGACCAACATTTGTTCCGTTAAAATCGCTGGTATCTTCTAATAAAACCTCGAGTCCTAATTTTATCTTGAAATTTTTCGACAATGTTTTTCACTCCTTGATTTATATATTCTCCTTAATTTATAAAAATCCTTCATAAAACTAAAATTAATAACAAAAATTTTTTATTTGATAATACTCAGTATATACTTATAAAGAAAAAACCCCTCTAATTACAGCGTTGATTACTGTAACTGAGGAGATTTAATCTTAATGAAATTATTTTATTTATTTCCATCAGCCATTAGGTCTGACTGGGGTACTTTACGTAAAATAAAAACTGCAACAGGGGATAAAATTGCACCCAGTCCCAGAGTTAAAAATGGCAAGCCCCAATTAGAAGCAAAAGTTATATTGTTTATACCTTCATTATAAATTTCCAGGATATATCCAAATACTGTTGGTGATACAGCAGTTACCATAAAACCTAATGCGTTCTGGATGCCTAATGATCGTGCTCTGATTTCTGGTTGGACCATTTCTGTTAGACCAGTTGAATGACAGGCTGAATCTGAAATGACCCAGAAACCAATCCAGAGACCTATAACTGTTATAATAATTAATGAACCGCCATGTAGAAACCCAAAGAAAAATTGAGCTATTAAACTTGCTATTGAGCAGATAATAATAGTTTTAGTTCTACCTATTATATCGCTAACTTTACCCATTAACCAGACTGCCGGTGCGCCTATTAAAATAATGATAGCTGCTAACCTGCCGCCAATAACTGATGCTGTGGAATATTCGTAACCGACAGCAGCAGCCGCTGAAACCATAAAAGGTCCTATCCAGCCCCAGAAACCATATAATTCCCACATATGCCCCATATAAGATGTCGTTATAATTGCAGGCCCTTTAAAACCACCTTCAGGTGATGGAGAGGCTTCTGTTTGAATGCCTGGTTCTTTTCGTTCTAAATTTATTTTAGATTTTTTTAACTCTAAACCTGAGTCAGGATTCTCTTTAACGAATTTATAAATGATAAATACACTAATAAAAGCTGGTAATGATGTTGCCAGGATGCTGATTCTCCAGCTAAACTGGCTTGCTATTTGAGGGGCTATAAAATAACTGGCTGCATAGGAGAAGGTTAATCCAGCTATATAAGCACCAATAGATTTACCCCTTTCTTTAGATGGAAACCAATTTGACAAAAGTGACATGCCAGGGGCATAAATACCACCACAAAAAGCACCTGCCAGTAACCTTAGAATAAGGGCAGACCAGAAGTCTACTGCCAGCCAGGCAAATAGAGTTGAAAATATTGCAGTTCCTAGAGTAGAATATAAAACCACTTCTCTGGAACCTATTCTATCAGCTAACCAGCCAGTAAGTAAGACTGTAATAACGTAACCTACCTGGAAAGCTGAAATAATAATACCTACCTGGCCTGGTGTTAGCTCAATATCTTCAATAATAAAATTGATCACTGCTGAAAAGTTATACCAGCTTAGATAACTCAAAATTATTGCTATTACCATAGTAATTAGGATCTTGTCTCTCTGTTTTGGCTGCAAAAGTGATCACCCTGAGTTTGAATATATTATAAATATTATTAGGTATCTACATAAAGATTAAATTAAAATTTAAAATAATACTAAACAAATATGCAAATAAAAGCCTCCTGCTCCAGCTTGCAGGAGGCTAAATGATGCAACTATATTTATATAGTCATCTATACATATAGTCCCGGGTTAATGGTCTATCATTGTTATAACCTTTTACGAAAAGGAACTGATGGACTGAAGTATTGAGATACCGAAAAGTTGCTACAACTCCAGCCAGGAATAATTCCCACATTCTTGCGAATTTCTCATCAAATTTTTCTATTACTTTCTCTCTATTTTCTGCAAAATTGTCTGCCCAGCGCTCGGCTGTTAAGGCATAATGGCGACGAATATTCTCTGCATCAATCAAACTAAATGAATGTTCTGGTAGCTCCCAGACCACTTCTCTATAAGAAGGAATATAACCCCAAGGGAAGATATACTTTTCAAGCCAGGGATGGGTTGGATCTTCTTTTTGATGAGTGATAGTATGAAGCAGTGAAAGTCCTCCATCTGTTAAAAGTCTATTAACTGTTTGAAAATATTCAGGAATATGCTCTTTGCCAACATGCTCAAACATTCCGACACTAACTACTTTGTCAAAAGTTGTATCTTCTGCTGCCAGATCTCTGTAATCCTGTTTTCTGATTTCAACTTTATTTTCTAGATTTTTAGATTTTATCTTCTTTTCTGCACCCTTCACCTGATCTGGGCTTAGAGTGATTCCTAAAACTTTAGCATTGTATTTGTCAGCAGCTCTTATTGCAAGTTCGCCCCAGCCACAAACAATATCAAGAAGGGTCTCCCCTGGTGATAGATCGAGTTTATTTAAAATATGATCTATTTTTTGAATTTGTGCATCTTTTAAGCTATCTTCTCTCGTTTTAAAATATGCACAGGAATAGGTCATGGTCTCATCCTGCCATAATTGGAAAAAATCATTACCTAAATCATAATGATGTCTAACACCATCTTCCTGCTCATGTTTTGAAAGCTCTCTCTGGCGTTGCATAAAATCATGATAATTTTTACCTGAGCCGTTATCATTAAATTTAGAAATGTTTTTTGCCCCTGCCTGGAGAATTTCTCTTAAACTGCCTTTAATATCTATATCTCCATCCATATAAGCTTCTCCAAGCCTCAACTGAGGGCTTTCTTTTATTTTATTTAGATCGAGCTTTTTGTTGAAGATGATTTCAAAATCAAGGTCAGTGTTTTCAGTTGAATCACCAAAAATATCTTTGCTGCTATCCCAGTAAGTCACCCCAAAATTATAATCCTGAATCTGATCAAAGATTTTTCTGAGTAAAGCTTTTTGCAGCATCAATATCCCCCCATTTAGTTATTGATTGGAAACTAATAGAACTGGTGACGGTGATTCTTTTGCTACTCTATCAGAAGTACTGCCAAGTATCAACTCTTTTATATTCCCCCTGCCTCTTTTGGCCATAATTATTAAGCCAACATCCTCGGATTCTGCTATATTAATAATATTTTCTGAAGCTGCTCCTTCTTCAATTTTAATTGTTACTTTTTCTGTAATATCACTTTCTTTCAATTCTCCTGCTATTTCATTAAGCTTTTTCTCTGCATTTTCCCTGGCTTCTTTTAATGAATCAAAAAAGCGACTGCTTTCAATAACATTGAGGAGTATTATTTCTTCAGCTTTCTCCTTTAATTCTTTTACTAAATTAATTACTGACATTGAATCATCAGAAAAATCTACTGGTATAAGAATTCTGTTAAACTTGCGGGCACAGGCAACTCTAGCCTCATCATCAACTATTTCATATTTTTCAATTAGAATAGACTTTTTAGACTGTCTAATCAAATTATACGTTGTACTGCCCAGAAAAACTTTTTTAATAAAACCTTTCCCATGAGATGCTATGAGAATAAGATCTGCACTCTCATCATCAGCTACCCTATCTATTTCTACTGCAGGTGAGCCAACTGGTATTTTAATCTTTACATTAAAACCTTTATCTTCAATCTGTTCTTTGGCAAGATGCAATCTTTTCTCATTGGATTCAATAATTTTATCGAAATTTAATATTTTTGAAGGTTGCACATCAAGCACATAGGTTAAAATTACTTCTTCTATACCCAATATCTTAAGCTCATCGAGACAGTTTATCAATTTTTTAGCTGCTTCAGAATGATCTGTGGCAAGAACCACTTTTTTTGATAACATTTTTAACTCCCCCTTTATAAGCTTAAATAGATGTAGAAGCCAGTCTAAGACTGCTGTTCTATTCATAATTTTCTATCTAATTTAATCATACTTTATTTTTATATTTAATTCAACTCATTAATTTACAGATTATATTGTATATTATGAAGCTTAAATTAAAATTAATTTGTATAGATCAATAATGCCTGTTAAATAATTATATGTCTGGGTAAATTTCTTTCTGGCTCATTAAGCTTTCATTATAGGAGACTATATGATCGATTAAAGACTGTCGAATTTTTTTAATATTTTTCTCTTTTAAATTTTTTATGATTTTGTAATGTTCTTTAACCGACTCTTCAAGGCTATTTTCTTTACGAGAATCTATTATCATTGCCAGTTTAAGTTGATTATAAATAACCTTTAATATCCGTTGAGTAAATTTGCGATCGGTCTTTTCCCAGAGATATTTATGAAAAGTAATATCTTTATCATTAAGCTCAACTACTTTTTCATTTTCAGGAATATCTTTATCTACTATCTTAAGCATTTCTTCAATAAGTTTTTCTAAATGAGCAAAATCTTTTTCATCTAGTAGATCATTACAGATAAGAATTTCCATCATTCTGCCCTCTAATAAAACTCTTATTTCAAATATTTCTCGTATATCACTCTCTTTAAACGAGATAACAAAACTCCCTTTACGAGGAATTGTTTCTACCAGGCCGGCGCTTTCAAGTTCTTTAATTGCTTCCCGAACTGGTGCTCTGCTAACATCAAGCTCTTTAGCTACCTGTGTCTCTAGAATACGGTCTCCTCCCTGGTAGTTTTCAAGGAAAATTTCTCTTTTTAAGTATTCGGCGACTTTATCACTTAAACTTTGATGGTTAAATTGATTTGACATTTTTTTATCCTCCATTTTAATATCCTTATATTAATAGTTAAATATAAGTTTGAAAAATCCTTTAAATATTTGCATTACAGAAAAAAACCACCGATTAAATTCGGTGGCAAATTAGTAGCTCTATTAATTATTAACTATTTAAACAAAAATCATTCTTTATTATTTAAAATTTTCTTCTTTTCTAAAACCTTATTATGAATCTTTCGTCTTAAAACTTCTGCTAATAACGAACTATCAGGATATCCAGCCTTTTTTTCTTCTTCGATAAATCTATCTACTATTTCTTCATCAGTTAGATCAAATAAATCAAAGGATTCGATAGGAGTCTTAAAGGTTTGAAAGGCCATTTCCACCCTCCTTGTAGGGTTATGGATTTTTAATAAATTGTATCTTTCCTATATATTATATTCTTGATAGAAGGTGAAAATCCTTTATTTTAAATTAAATATTTCACTTATTAGTTCTCTAAGACTATAGGTGAGAAACAGGTATAAATAAAAGCTATTTATACCTGAAGATCAGCTAATATTATTCCATTAAATTCTCCCTCTTTTTCTAAACTGGCACTTATTGTAACACATGGTAACTGAGTTGCACTTGAGAAATATGGTGATGAAATAACCAATTCTTTACCTTCTGCTGGCTTTTGAAAATAACTCCTATGCTTTTTATTAAGACCTTCTGTATCCTCAGTTTTCACTTTATTACTTACTAAATCCATTGCTGTCTTACCAGATCTATTGAATAGAGCAGCTATTTCTATCTCAGAATATTTATCAACTAAATTTTGCAGAGCTTTTTCTGTATAATTGAGATTCATATTCTTAATTTTTTCATTACTGGCAAGATCTTTAATCTCTCCTTCAACCTTTGTGATTAGTTGCTGATTAGTTTCTATCTCTTCAAGATCATTTTCTGACTGAACTCTGGTATATAGTTCATCAGCAGTAGATGCTAAATCTGCTGATGGCTCTTTTAGACCTTCAATTTTATTGGCTAAAGTTAAGGTGTTTTCACTCATAGCTTCAATATTGGTTGCCATATCATCACCTGTTTTACTAACATCCTTTACATATTCACTGATTTCTTGATAGTTTTCACTTTGATTGTTAAGTCTCTGGGAACTCTTTTGAAATAGGTTAACTGCCTCAACCATAATTTCTCTAACTTCTCCTGATTTTTCTTCAACATTTTCACTCTTTGCAGTAAGCTGTTTAAAACGTTTCAGGAAATCATTAATTAGTTTAGTGATTTTAGCCAATTCATTTCTACTGGCACTGGTAATTTCTTTAATATTTTCAGAAAGATCCTCAGTTTTTTCTGAAAGGGTTCTAATCTCATCTGCTACAACACCAAAACCTTTACCTTCCTGTCCGGCTCTGGCTGCTTCAATTGATGCATTTAATGAGAGGAGAGTGGTCTGGCTGGAAACCTGGTCAACTTCAGAAAGCGTCTCTTCAATTTCAGCCATCTGATCATTAAAAGCTTCAAGACGCTCAGTAAGTTGAGCAAATTCCATTTCACCCTGTTCCATAGTTTCTGAAAGCTCAGCCATGCTTTTATCAACTTGATCTAAATTATCAAGTCCAGTCTGGCTTCTTTGAAGAACATCCTCTATTTCACTGGTTACCTGATTAAGTTCGGTAACTGTTTTTAGTACCTGATCTGCTATATACTGAAGTGATGATGATTGCTCCTGTGAGGAAGCTGCCAGCTCCTGGCCGCCAGCAGAAAGTTCTTCAGCAAGTTCTGATTCATGGGCAATATCCTGACTTAACTGGTTACTTAAAAGATTTAGTTTATCACCAACTTCATAGAGATAGGTCAATAATTTGCGAAGATCAGAGTTATTATTCTGTTTATCATCTTGATAATTTTTCCCTCTTTTATTAGAATGTAAATAAATTATGTAAGCAAAAAGAATAATTGAGATTACAATAAATATAAAGGTAATAATATTCACCTGTAACACTCCCCCTTTGTTTATCTTTTACCAGACTAAAGTCTCATTTATCTTAAATTTTATCATATAAATTTATTTTTGGCAATATTTTAAATAAAAAGATGGCTGGTTATTAACCAGCCTGTTTGATAGTAATAATTAATAAAACAGCTTCATTATATTTAGCTTTCTATAATCTAAAGCCTAATTTGTACCTGGAGATAAAACCTGACTATTGTCATCAGCTACTGTGATTAATTCTGCGATAGATTTTTCAGGTGATTCTTTGATAACACTTCCAATTTTAATTGAAATTATATCTTTATCTTCTGATTTATTAAGATACCAGTGAATATTTTCATACGTTAAATCAATTTCAGCCTGGCCTGCATCTGGTATCAAAATTATGAATTCTCCTCCAGCAGTTCTGGATATTACAGCAGTGGCCGGGGCTGATTTAATTAATATCGCTGAAATATTAGTAATTACTTTATTTCCTGTATCATAGCCAAACTCTGAATTAATAGAATTTAATCTTTTTATATCTACAATCATTATTCCAACTGGAGTTTTTTCTTTTTCATCTAAATCTTTCATTATTTCTTTAAAATAGGTGAAATTAAATAGGCCGGTTAAAGGGTCATTATGTCTTATATAATCAAGCTTCTGCTCTTTCTCTTTTATCTCTGTTATATTTAGTGATACTTCATAAAAGCCCTTTAATTCACCTGTTTCATTTATATCTGGAATGGCTTTAACCAGATGTATGTGACCATTTGGTTTAACCATAATTCTTTGAATGACTTTTTCTTTTTCTATAGCTTCAGCTACAGGACAATCTTTACAGACCTGATTTAATCCCCAGCGCTGATAACAATATTTGTTTTTTTCTACTTCATTTGAATTTCGATTGGACCATTTCAATTTCATATCTTGATCGATATAAATAATTGTCTCTTCTAAGTTATTTAAAAGTTCTTCATTTATTTCAAACATCTTATTCTCCCTTCTGATTTTTGGTTCTGTTATTTAATATTATAGATTGAATTAAAAACTCCTTCAAAATTTGTCGATTAATCTTTGATGTTTTGTATATAGATAATTAATCTAAGTAAATAATGAGTCTTTGTATGTATATAATATTCATTTAATATGTATTTTATTCATAAAATACTTTGTGAAATATGTAAAGAGATACTATCGGGTAACTGTCGGGTATGGAGGAGAGTATTTCGAGTTTTTGTATATTTATACATTTGCTAATTAAAAAAAGAGCCCGGTTAAGGGCTCTGATTTATTACAAATATATTTAGCTTTGAATATTAATTTTCAGTTTCTACCCAGTTTTCCTGGAAGGTGGCCAGTTCGTCGGCTATTGCTATCAGCTTAACATCTGGATAGAGCTGATTGGCCTTATTATAATCTTTGTAGTTAAGGCTTTCATCCCAGCTTCCCATATGATAGCGGATGGCCAGAATTTCTCTCATATTTAATTTGATAAAACGACTAGCCATAATTATTGATTTTTCTGCATGGTTCAAAGGAATATTTTTGCTAGGATTATAATCCCAGGAGATTTCAAATTCTGGTTCCGGTTTATCTGGATTGTTTTTAAGCCAGCTTATTAAATCGCTAACTTGACTCTTACCCAGTTTATCCAGTTCATTAGCCAGGGTTTTATTTTGCCTTGAAAGCAAAAGTTCAAGGTATTCAAGCTGCTTATCTGATGGCTTTTGACCAGGGCCTTCAATATAATCATCTATTTTACAGAGATCATGGAGGAAGGCCGTGATAATTATGCTATCTTCAGGGATTCCTGCTTCATTTTCTTGATTCAACTTTGTGTAATTCTGGTAAACCTTATAGGAATGATGGGCCAGACCACCATCAAAATTAGAATGGTGGTTGATGCTGGCCGGTTTTCTGAAATACTTATGCTCTTCCATATATTTGATGAGGTCTTCAATTCCTTTTCTATTGGTGCTTTTGAGTAGATTAATAATTTCAGACTTTAAATCTCCCATAATATTTAACCTCCAATTATTTAGATCAATTTATGTCAGAATCCAACCGATCTTAAGATTAAAGATAGATTCAGGTTAATTATTCACCAGATTCATAATGGTTACCCAGGGCTGCTGGTGGCCTGGATTTGATTACTGCCCCAGCCAGGACTGCTATTGTTAGGACATAGGGCAACATCTGGATTAGATCATTGGCCAGGCCGATATCGATGCCCTGAAGTCGCATCTGCATGGCATCTGTAAAACCGAATAAAAGGCTGGCCGCCAGGCCTCCTAAAGGATTCCACTGGCCAAAGATATTGGCAGCCAGGGCCATATAGCCTCTACCTGCTGTCATATTCCGGCTAAACTGACTGAGATGGCCCAGAGAGAGATAGGCTCCACCAACACCACAGAAGAATCCGCTGAGCAGCAGGCTAAAATATTTTATTTTCTTTACATTGATCCCCTGGCTATCTGCTGCCTCCGGGTGTTCGCCGGTAAACCTGATTCTCAGACCCAGGGGAGTTTTAAACATGAGAACCCAGCCGGCCAGGATCATGGCCAGCATGATATAGACAAATGGCGACTGAATGCCTAGCAGTCTGCCGATAACTGGAATATCTTCTAGAAAATAAATAACTATGGCCGGAACTGAGGCAACTGATGGTGAAGCGCCTCTGGTACCCCAGATCATCTGCATCATCCAGGTTGTAAATCCGAGAGCCAGGATATTCAGGCCGACTCCGGCGACGACATGGTCTGCCTTAAATTCTATGATGAATATGGCAAAGATTAAAGAAGTTAAGATACCTGCCACTGCGGCAAAGCCAACCCCCAGCCAGGCACTGCCAGTAACGAATGAGCCAAAAACCCCGGCAAAGGCCCCCATTAAGAGCATACCCTCAAGGCCGATATTGATAATCCCTGCCCGTTCCGAAAAGGCACCAGCCATGGCGCCTAAAGCCAGGGGAATAGATAACCTGAGTGCTGCATTAAATGTATTGAGATTAAAGATAACTGCTAATATATCTGAAGTCATGTTCTCTCACCTGCTTCTTTTCTAGTCTTAAATTTAGTCAGTAGTCTGATAAAGCCTGGTGCTGCAACAAACAGGATTACAAGCCCTTGAATAATGCCAATCAGATCATTTGGAATTCTGGCAAAGAGCTGCATTGTCATGCCCCCTGCCTCCAGAGCTCCAAAGAGGAGGGCTGCCAGCAGGACTGCTATCGGATTATTTCTAGCCAGTACAGCTACTGCAATTCCGGTGAAGCCATAGCCTGGAGAAAAATTAGTTACGAATCTGCCGAGACGGCCCATAATGATTGTACTGCCAGCCAGACCGGCAACTGATCCGCTAATAACCATGGCCAGAATCGTCATCCGGCTGCTTTTAATTCCACCATATTCTGCGGCTTTGGGACTATTGCCAACTGTCTGGAGGTCATAGCCTAAAGAGGTTTTATTAAGCAGGAAGTATGTCAGTCCAACTATTATAATCGCAATAATAATTCCAGAGGAGATATCACCACCTGGAACTATTGGCGGTATTCTAACAGTTTCAGCTAGCCTGGCTGTCTGGTCAACTGGCCCGGCCACTTTAAAGTAATTGACAGTCATAAAGGTGGTGCCAAGGATTGCAATTTCATTGAGCATGATCGTTGTGATAACTT
Organism: Halonatronomonas betaini; assembly: GCF_015666175.1. Classification (NCBI taxonomy): domain Bacteria; kingdom Bacillati; phylum Bacillota; class Clostridia; order Halanaerobiales; family Halarsenatibacteraceae; genus Halonatronomonas; species Halonatronomonas betaini. The sequence goes on from NZ_JADPIE010000002.1 coordinate 269,890, forward strand.
CATGGGCACCGGTCTTTGCCTTTAAAAGGCCTGGGATAAAGCCCCAGATTCCACCGGCAATGGCACCAACAAGTAAGGTTACTGGCAGGGCTATCGCCATCGGCCATGAACCAACTCTGAGGCCAACAACTGCACTGGCCAGGGCTCCCCAGTAGAGCTGGCCCTCAACTCCAATATTAAAGAGGCCACTCTTAAAACCTATGGCCACTGCCAGCCCAGCAAAGATCAAGGGGGTGGTCTGGAATAAGGTCTGGGAGAGGCTATAGAGACTGCCAAAGGAGCCATTATAGAGATGGAAAAAGGCAACTCTGACATCATAGCCAAAGGCGATTATAAAGACTGCCCCGAGGATTAGGGCGATGATGATTGCCACCAAAGAATAGAGTAGACTTGACCAGCTCTCAAAGGCTTTGATTGCCTCAATTAATTTTTTAAGCAGTTTCATCTACCTCACCTTCTTTCCTGCCGGCCATTAGAAGCCCTAGCTCCTGTTCATCGAACTCCCCTGATTTTTCGGCAATAATCTGACCCTCATAGATAACTAATATCCTATCGCTAAGTGAGCGGAGTTCATCCAGTTCTGCTGAAATCAGGAGAATAGCCTTGCCTTTTGTCCTCATATCCAGCAGAAGATTATGGATATATTCAATTGCACCAACATCTACCCCTCTGGTTGGCTGGGCTGCCAGGATAAAGTCTGGACCTCCGCTTAATTCTCTGGCTATTATAGCCTTTTGCTGATTTCCACCTGAAAGCTGCCTGGCAGTTACTGATAAGCCAGGGGTTCTAATATCAAATTTTTCAATCAGTTCTCTGCCATATGCTTTAATCTTATCACTATTTAAGACTCCTCGCCTGGCAAAAGGCTTTTTCCATTCTGAACCGAGAATTAGATTCCAGTCAAGCCTGAAATCTGAAACTAAGCCCCTGCGATTTCTATCTGAAGGAATATGGGCAATGCCTAACTGGCGCCTCTGATAGGTAGATAATTTATTTATTTCCTGGCCGTTATATTCTATCATACCACTATCCAGCTTCTGCAGGCCGATCAGGGCCTCTTCTAACTCAAACTGGCCATTTCCTTCAACTCCAGCTATTCCAAGGATTTCGCCTTTTTTCACTTCAAAACTAATATCTCTAAGACCTGATCCCTGAGGATTATGTAATTTCAAATTTTCAACTTTCAGAAGTTCTTTGCCTGCTACTTTTGCTTCTTTTTCTACCCGCAGAACAACATCCCGGCCTACCATCATCCTGGCCAGTGCCTGGGGCGAGGTCTCTGTTGTATCAACGGTGCCTACAGATTCACCATCTCTTAAAACTGTTACCCTGTCTGAGATTTTCATTGTCTCCTTTAATTTATGGGTGATAAAAATTATTGTCTTCCCGTCTTTTTTTAATTCCCGCATTATTTCAAATAGTTCGTCTGTCTCCTGGGGAGTTAAAACTGCTGTCGGCTCATCTAAGATTAATATCTCTGCTTCTCGATATAATGCCTTGAGAATCTCTACCCTCTGCTGCTCTCCCACTGAGATATCTTCAATCTTGGCCCCTGGATCAACCTTAAGGCCAAACTTTTTGCTAAGTTCTTCTATCTCCTGATAGGCCCTTTTAAGATTTAAAAAACCATTCTTAGCTATCTCTTTTCCCGCAATGATATTTTCTGCAACTGAAAGCCGATCAACTAACATAAAATGCTGATGGATCATGCCAAGGCCAAGCTGAATGGCTTCAGATGGAATATTAATCTCCTGTTGCTGCCCCTCAATAAATATCTGGCCGCTATCCTGGCTGTAAAGTCCAAATAGGATTTTCATCAGGGTGCTTTTTCCCGCTCCATTTTCACCAAGAAGACTATGGATTTCGCCTTTTTTGACAGTAAAATTTATATTTTTATTGGCAACTACTTCGCCAAATCTCTTATTAATATTCTTAAGTTCTACAGCATTCATTGGATTACCTCCTGGATACAATAGATAAAAGCTATTAATATAAATTAAGGGGGGCTTTGCGCCCCCCAGTAAGAGTTTATTAAAAATTTATAGGCTATCTGGGATTTCTATTTCACCTGCTATGATTGATGCCTTGATCTCTTCCAGTCTTTCGATAATATCTGCTGGAAGCAGAGATTCAGTATAACCAAGGGCTCCTTCTTCTATTCCAATTACCTGAATACCCGGCTCAAAGATCCCGTCTAATACCTGCTCTACTGCTAGAAACACCGTATTATCAACAAACTTCATACCATTTGTCAGGATATGGTCAGGTGCAAGATGTCCCTGATCTGAATCTGAACCAATGGCATAGACATTATTTTCCTGAGCTGCCTCTATTGCTCCTAAACCTGAACGGCCTGCTGCTGCCCAGATAATATCAACATCATTTTCGATCATTGAAATTGCCAGTTCTTTACCTCTGCCAGGATCGTCCCAGGCCCCAACATATGAATGGCTAACATGGACATCTTCGCTGATATATTCTGCTCCTGCTCTATAGCCTGCAATATTAGCGTTGATTAGAGGAATTTCCATGCCACCGACAACTCCGATGCGGTACTCTTGATTGATCATCTCATATTCATCGCTCCGCTGAGTCATCATGGCTGCCGCTGCTCCCATTAAGAAACCTCTCTCCTGCTCGGTATAGACATAAGAGCCGACATTGTCTGCTTCCAGGGCTGCATCTACCAGGGCAAACTGCTGATCCGGAAATCTAGCTGATACGTCTGCCAGGGCATCTGCCTGATCGAAACCGATCGAGATAATTAGATCATAAACGCCGGCTGACGCAAATAACTGGAGATAGTTTTCATAGTCGGCGATTGAGGCCGGCTCACCGTAATTATAGTTGATACCAAGATCTTCTTCGGCCATCTGGATACCACGATAGGCGGCATCATTAAAACTCTGATCTCCAAGCCCACCTGTTGCAAAGACAATGGCAATATCACCTTCGGCTGCCACATTGACTGAGATTGTAAAGATTAAAAATGCTGCTAACAGAAATACTGTTAAGCTTTTCCTCATTTTTGTTCCCCCTCTTATATTTTTTGCCCATTTAAGAGCTTAAAACCATTGAATCATAGGTGCTAAAATAATGGAGCTTTAATCTTTTAAAACTTTAAATTTATATCAAAATAATATCAAATATTTCTTGATAAGTCAATATAAATGAGATCAGTTATAAAGCTATTTAAAACTATTCACTAATGAAAAATTAAAATGAAATTTTATGAATTTAAACTAAAGACCCTGGAATATTCCAGGGTCTTTTACTAAATTAAATTTTTGTTAATATAAACTTTTTCATTATCATCTTCCGCTAACGTGACTTGCTAAACAGAGTGGGCTATACTGAGCTACACTGCTAACAGCTGTTCCAAAACATCTGCCTTCTACACCATGAGCTGCAGGCATACCGCCTCTTGCTGCTAAGATGTTAGCTGAAAACCCAAAGACCATAAAGAATACAAGCATAATAACTAATATTTTTTTCATTTCTATTTCCCCTTTCAACTATTATATTAATGATTCATATAACCTGATTAAACTTTCATTTAAGATAATGGGCGGGGGTTAAGCCCGCCCGGTTTTAAAGATACATAACTGATTTGTTAATTTACTCTAAAGGTCCGAAATCTGGATCAGGCATTCCGACAACTGCGTGGGCAATAACATAGACTTTGCTTCCGTCAAAAGGACCATCATTATAATACTGTCCAGGAGCGACTGTATCTACAGTATTACGTCCTCTCCGCTGTTGTGGGAACATGTCGGATCCAGCATATACATGAGTTTCTTCTAAGCTGTAAGGAGAATCGACATTGAATTTTACATCAACATAACCATCTTCGTCATAGACTACAGTTACCGAGCCTACAAGTGTACCTTTGCTTGTATCGCTCTGTGCTGCTCCGGCCCAGAGATCCATCTCATAGGTTCCAGGTTCGATAGGGTTGGTCCAGCCCCAGTTAGAGAAACCATTATCAGTAAATGCTTCTGCTGGATCTCCTTTTGCCCAGGCACTCTCGTAGATGAAGTCCTGAACATTAACCTTAAGAATAGCTTCAGCATACTGACCGGTCTCTAAAATACTTGCAGTGTTTTCAAAAGTGTAAGAGCCAGGTTCATAATCTGCAAAATCAAAATATTCATTATAGTTGAAGGAGTCACCGTTAGGAGCTGTTACTGTACCTAGGCCTACTTTACCAAAGAGATCGCTGAAATCTTCAATATTAACTGTTTCAAAGAACTCTTCAGCAGGTTCTCCCCAGACTATTTCTTCGGTTGCAACGTATGAATCCCGCTCTGTTGTTACAGTTACTAGATTATCTCCTTCAATAAACTCATCAACAGAATAGGTGCCTGTTAATATTTCACCAAAAGCTAGAGTATATGGGAAGATTACTTCAGGATCAAAAACTATATCTATTTCATCACCAGCTAATACATCGACAACACTGGTAATGACTGCATCTAGATCTCCAGTATTCTCAATAGTAATTGTTCCGGATACATTGAAATCGCTATCTTCATAACCTTCATAGGTTACATCAACTGTCCAGGTTGCTTCCTCATTGCCACTGCCATCAGCATAGAGCCAGATCTTTGGAGTACCATTAATAAATTCTTCAAATTCTGTCTCTACTATTTTCTCAATGTCCCAGAAATGCTCGCGTTCAAAATAGGTTACAACATCTTTGCTTACTGTCAATTCTTCTTTAAGCAAGTTAACTAATAATTTAGCAGTAGCAGATTGATCTGTTTCAATTATTGTTGCAGTGTTATCATAAACAAAATGGAGCTCTTCAAAATCATAGTCATTCCAATCAAAGTCTTTATTATAGGTGAATTGACCATCATTAGGAGCTGCCACTGGACCAAAACTCATTGGTTCAAAGAGTTCGCTGATATCTTCGATATTAACTGTTGCATTAATTTCTTCATCAGGATCTTCTCCCCAGTCTATTGGCTCATCTGCAAAATATGAATCTCGCTCTGTTGTCACAGTTATTTTATTATAGCCTGCTATCTTGCTGTCAACATCTTCAGAGTAGGTGCCTGTTAATGTTTCGCCGACAAGTAAAGTGTGTGGGAAAGACACTTCAAAATCAACGACTATATCTATTTCAGTATCACCTAATACATCTTTAACTTCAGTAATAACAGCGTCTACATCTCCAGTATTAATAATGGTCACTGTACCGGATACATTAAAACCGCTATCTTCATAATCTTGATAGGTCACATCTATTGTCCAATAAGCTGTCTCATTGCCACTATCATCATTTTGAATTAACCAAATCTTTGGATAGTCTTCTCCTTCATATTCTTTTGTTAATTCCTTATCAGTTGTAACTTCCTTTGCAATGTCCCAGAAATGCTCGCGTTCAAAGTAAGTCTCAACTGTCTTGGTGACGGTTAATTCTTCAACTTCTTCAGGCTCACAAAAATAAAAAGTTACATGACTAATTGAGTCCTGAGGTGATATTAAACCAAATTCCTCTGTAGTTCCATTAGGATAACCATACAATATTCCTCCACGGCCAGCTTTAACCCAAACATAATAAACTGTATAACCTGAAACCTCAAAATCTAAATAACCTCCATCTACTGTAAGCTCTACATTAAAATCTGTAGCACCATATCCAAATTCAATCTCACCAGTTTGGTCATTAAAGCTCCCAGTTATAGGATCATTAATTTTAACCCCCATTAAATCACAGTCTTCTGGAAAATTATATTCACTAGTTAGCCATAAAGCTGAGGGGTCTGGAGCTCCAAATTGACCAGAAGTAAAATCTCTATTTTGCAATTCAACAGAAAAATCAACTGCAAAAACACTAACAGAAAACATCAACAACCCAACAACAAAAACAATCAAACCAATCCGCCAATATTTCTTATAACCATCTTTACTCATTTTTAATTCCTCCTCATTGGATTTAGACTTCAGAAATTTGTTTGGTCGGTTTCACCATTAGCTCGCTGTCAATATTATTAAAGGTGACCAGATTGATTTGACAGGTCTTAGCTCCCAATGAGAGATTACAATGAACTAATCAGACTTATACATCACCTCCTTAACTTTAAAACTGACTAATTTAGTTTTATTGATATCTATTATTATACAACATAAATATCAGTTTCTGGTCATATCCTGCTTAGATATCAGTCTTATTTCAGTCATATTTAACTCATTTTTTGCTCACAATTATTATTATGAGTTTTATATAAGAGTCATATGTGACTGAGATATGACTAGTACGTGACTAATGGTAATAGTTTTTATTGTATAATTGTATTATTAGTTGTAATAAATAAGTGGGGATGTGATAAAATTGAAATATTTATCTAAAAAACATCTTATAATATTTTGTGTTCTGGTGATTATCCTTAGTTTTCAAATTTCAGCCAGAGCTGAACTCTACCCGACCAGTGTAACTTTATCGATAGTTTCTAATGGGGAGGTTATTGGACAGGATGATTTATTTGAAATTTTAGAGATGGAAGATTATATTTTAATACCAATTGTTGCGCTTTCCAGATGGCTGGAGCTTGACCTGAGTTATAATAGAGAAGAAGAACTTTTAACTGTCTATAATGAATTAGATGACAGAACTGTTGTGATTGACTTAAGGTTTATGATTTATTATGAGTTTCCAGAATGGTCGATTGAACCGCCTGAGCTTTTAGAGGCAGATTTCTTTGTAACTAAAGGTTTGATTGAATACCTTTTTAATCTAAGAGTTGACTGGCAGCCAAGAAGGCAGGAGTTGATCCTGGATTTTGATTATCCTGAAGAAGAGATTCCTGAAATTACTGAACCAAGAATAAGGGTTAGACCAGAGAAACCGGTTATAGAGCCTGATATCACCGGGCCTTATTTTTCTATTGGCTCTATTCAATATAAGATAGGTTTTGATTATAGGTTTGAAGATGATGTTAATGATAGCAGATTGATATTTAATAATCTTATAAATGTTCATGGACGATTAGATGACTGGGCTTTCTCCGGCCAACAGATTTTAGAATATGATTTTGAAGCTGAAGAATTTAATCTTGATTATCCATTATTGAGGGCTCAAAACCCTGAAAATGACCGCCTGATTATTATTGGAGATAACCGATTTAACCTGCCTGAGACATTAGGAAGGCCTAATATTCGTGGCTTACACCTACAATACCCGCTGATACAGCAAAGTGACAGGAGAGCCTATACTTCTATTTATGGCGAGGCCAGTGAGGGCAGTACTGTATCTCTCTATGTTAATGAAAGAAAAATTGATGAAGCTTATATATATAAAGGAGAAAGCGAGTATTACTTTGAGAATGTTCCTTTAACTGTTGAGAGAACTAATATTTTTAGAGTTGTGATTATAGATATTGAAGACAATGAAATTGAGATAGTTAAAAAAGTTGCTGGAAGTTTAAATATTTATGAGGAAGGCAGAAATGAAGGTTTATTTACAATTGGAAACTATAATAGATCTGCTCCTGTTGAATCAATAATTGAGGTTGGAGGTCTTCAGTTTAAATATGCCCTTTCTAATAATACTTCTTTATTCTGGGAAGTAGGTGCTAAAAGGGTTTTTGATGATTCTGTTTATCAGGGGATTGATGCTGGAAGTCTAGTTAGAATAGCTATTAGACCTGAAGATTTACAATTAGTAATGATGGCAGAATGGCTTGCTGGCAGTGATGTCAGTATTATTGATCATGGTGTTAGGGCCAGTACTCTCTACACCAGAGAGAATGGGCATATTAAGGCTTCGCTGTCTTATGTGCCACCAATTGTTAGTGCTAATACTAAGGCAGATGCCGGCCAGAATTTAATGGTTAATCTCCAGCATGATATCTCTGAAAACTGGCTGATGGATTTGAATCTCCATAATATCAGGTCTATTGCTGATATGGAAGATTTTGATATGAGTCTGCTTAATCTGGCTTTTGATTATAGAGACAGGGCCAGAAATTCATTTACAATCTCTACTGAGATCGGCCAGCAGAGCTTAGAGGTGGACTGGGATGATATTGATTTAACCGAGAGTGGAAGAAGTTGGTTTGATATAATCGTTGAGGGTAGGGCTTTTATTGGTTCCTCAAGGGTTGGCGGGGAAGTGATTTATATCTTCTCTGATATAGATTTTTTTGATCAGCAGCTTGAACCAGTTAATAAAAGAGAAGATGAAGCTTCTCTGAACTTTAATATTAGCAGTAATATAACTGATAATCTAGTTTTAAGTGGCGATGTTAAGACTTCTTTTATCTGGTTCGAAGGTGAAAGAATTAATGATATTTATGGGGTTGACTTAAGGGCCAGACTAAGAACCGGGCAATATACTTTTATAACTGCCAGTGCTTCTACTGAAACTGAGATCGGTGATAATGGTAGTAGCGATAAACATGAGTTAGAATTATCTATTAGATATAATGTGCCTAGAACTATTACTTTAAATGCCGGTATTAAGAGGACTTATCTGCCAGAAGAAAGTTATTTAAGTGGAAAGACTGGTTTAGACTATAGGAGCCCGGAAAATGACTGGAGATTTAAGCTTGACCTTGAATATATTGCTCCTTTTGGTGAGAGAGAAGTTGCCCAGCAAAGAGCAAAAATAGAGTATATCAGACATCTCTTCTCCGGGGTTGAGGGTTCTATCAGTTTAAGCAGAAGGTATTCTTCAAGAACCAGCGATAATCCTATCCATGAAATTTCATTTTCACTGAGTCAGGTTTTAGGTTTTGCAAGAGATGATGTAATAGGGCAGAAATATAACCGTGGAAACCATGACTCTTTTATTGGAGGAGTTGTTTATCTTGATTTGCAGGGGAATGGAGTTAGAGATGAAGATGATCCTTTGATTGAGGGAGTTACTCTTTTTAGAGATAGATCACGGAGTGATACTGATGAAGATGGCTACTTTATATTTGAAAATATCAGGCCAGGCTTATATGAAGTTGGCGTTGATTTGAGAGATCTACCAGAGGATTATAGAGTTGTAACAGATAATAAACTGATTCAGCTAAGAGAAAATGAAAATATCTATGTTGAGTATGGCTTAACCAAATACGGTTCAATTAGCGGCCAATTTGTTATTGATGAGGAAACTTCTGATTTTGAAGTTAGTGACGAATTGCCTCTATACTGGATTGAGGTAAAAGTTGAAGAAATTAATCGAACTGTCTTTACCAGAAACGATGGCAGTTTCTATATAGGCAATCTTCCACTTGGTCAATATACTCTCAAAATAATGAGAGATTCGCTACCTGTTGAAACTAATTTAGTTGGCGATTTTATTATTGATGTTGTTGTCTCTCCAGAAGATTTGAGTATTGAAAATATTGAGATACCTTTAGAGGTTAATTGATTCTGAAGATAATAACTATTAAAAAAACTATTGACATTAGGTAATTAATATAGTATATTATATCTATCTTCCGATTTTTCGGAATAGATTGGAAGGAGTCATTGGTTGAACCGATGGCTTTTTTCATTTATAGCATATAAAAAGGCCAGCCCAATAAGGGCTGGTCTCTTTAGATTTAATTAGCTTTAATTCATCTTTTATTCAAACCAGATATTCCAGAAAAAGGGCTGCCAGGCTTCCTGGAAATTCTGGACTGAACTATTTACTATATTCAGTCTGCTAAAGTCTAACATATTGAAGTATGGGACTGTCTCCCACATAAAATCATAAAATTCTTCGACTATCTCATATCTTGCTTCATAGTCTGTTTCTACCATCATTCTGGCAAAGATCTCATCCATCTGTGCAGAATATTCATCATCCCAGTTTAAAATCCACTTATTAGTACCAGTCCAGCCCTGATGAATCTGAGGATCAGGTACTATTTTGGAAAATGTCGATAAATGAATATTCCAGCCATCTTCTCTGGCCCGCCTTTCAACAACTGTTGGTCTATCAAAGAGTTGCAGCTCTACTTCTACTCCGATTTTTTCTAATTGATCTTTGATTGCTATTGCTCCCTGGCGCTCTACTCTATCATCCTGGCCACTTAAGATAACCAGAGGTGTTCCATCATAACCGGCTTTTTCTAATAGTTCTTCTGCTTTTTCTGGGTCATAATTATTGTAAATACCCTCACCGGCTCTGCTGCTATGCCATGGATTACCTTCTTCGTGGAGTGAGGCTTCAAGGCGCCAGAATTCTGGATTACCTATCATTGAATAACCTAACTCTTCTAAATCTAGAGCATACACCATTGCCTGGCGGGCATATTTATTATTAAAAGGATGTTTAGCATTATTCATTATAAACATGGCCATCTGATCTGGATAAATAACTACTGGCTCAATATCAGGGTTAGCTTCAAACATTTCAAATTGATCAGTTGGCACTTCTTCTGCAAAATCAAACTGACCTGTCTGAACACCTGAAACTCTAACTGTCGGTTCAGTTATGAATTCATAAACTACATTTTCTATATAAGGAATTCTCTCTCCTGAATAATATGACGGTTCTAAGGGGCTTGGTTGATAATCTTCAAATCTTTCAAGTCTTAAATTTCTATCTGGAATCCAGTCTACATACTTATATGGTCCTGTCCCAATATGTTCTGTAATAACATCAGAACCAAATTCTTCAATGATATCCTGATGTCTTACAACAAATTTCTGATTGGAAACTGGAGAGGCAAGAATATTTATAAAAGGAGCATATGGTTCTTCAAATATAAAGTTTAGATTATAATCATCAACCCTTTCTATTTCTTTAAAATAAGGAGCAACAGTACTTCCAGCTCCATTGACTTCAAGCCATCTATTAAATGAAGCTATAACATCATCACTTGTCATCTCATCACCATTATGAAATAAAACGCCTTCTCTTAACTCAACGACATATTTGCGGCCTTCATCAGTTATTTCATAATCTTTAGCCAGATGTGGCTGGGCTTCTAGGTTTTCATCAAATTCAAAGAGTCCTTCATAGACATGATTCATCATTGAAGTAATAAGCCAGTCAGTGGAGTTATCACTATCTAGATGAGAGACTGCCATTTTCTGTGCTATATTCATGGTTCCTCCAAACCTGTCTTCATGCTCACTGGCTTCCACTATTTCTGCACTATTAGGGATTAATAATACTGTGAGCATTAATACCAGAAATAAAAACATCCCTCTTTTTAATAATTTTTCCATGTTGGTCACCCTTCCATAATTAATAGTTATTTTGTAAATGAGGATCCAATAAATCTCTTAAACCATCTCCTATCAAATTAAAACTCAAGACAATAATTACAATAAAGATACCTGGAAATGTTATTATCCATGGGGCTACTGACAGGAATGATCTTGCATCTGATATCATACCGCCTAAACTTGGATTAGGTGGCATTATTCCAACTCCTAAAAAACTTAGAGCGGCTTCATCTAAAATAGCTCTGGCGAAATTAAATGAAGCCTGGACCATAATTGGAGAAATTGAATTCTTTAAAATATGCCTGAATATTATTCGAGAGTTACTGGCACCAATGGCTTTAGCTGATTCTATATATTCTAAGTCTTTTATACTAAGAATTGATGATCTTACTATCCTGGCCATTTTAGGAAAGTATGAGAATGACAAAGCAATAATAATATTATATTTACCGCCTCCCCAAATTGCTGCAAGCGAGATTGCAATTATAATACCTGGAAAAGCCATAAGTCCATCTAATATTCGCATTATTACATTATCTAGTTTTGAATAATAGCCAGCGATTATACCTACTATCCCACCAAAGATTATTGTCAGAAAAACAACTGAGATACCTACCTGAATTGAATTTCTTGCTCCATATAATACTCTAGCAAAAATATCTCTTCCAAATTCATCAGTACCCATATAATGAGTTAATGATGGACTTTGTAACCTATTTCTGCTATTGTTCTCAAGTGGACTAAATTCAGTAATTACTGGAGCAAAAATTGTCAGAAAAGACATGATTATTATAATTATAAGTGCTATTTTAAAATTTGTTTTTTTAATGACTTTACTAAGGTTTGTGAAAAACAAAAATATCACCCCTCTTAACTATATTTAATTCTGGGGTTAAAAAAAGCATAACTTATATCTACTAATAAATTTACAGTAATATAAATTAAGGCAACAAAAATAATACAACCCTGTATAACAGGTATATCTCTTCTCATGATAGCATTAATAGCAAGGTAACCAGTTCCTGGTATAAAAAATATTGTCTCAATTATCCAGGTGCCACCTAAAAGTATAGCAAAATTATGACCAATTACCGTTATAATTGGTACCATTGCATTTCTTAATGAATGCTTTATTATTATTGTTCTCTGATAAAGCCCTTTGCTCCTGGCAGTTCTAATATAGTCTTCCTTAAATGTGTCTAATATTGAGCTTCGTGTTATCCTCGCAATAATTCCAGCTTGCATAAAAGCCAGAGCAGTTGACGGTAAAATTAAATATCTAAAGGTGGAAAGGCCCGCTTCTGCTAAAGGCTCATAGCCACTTACTGGAAACCATCTTAACCATACAGAAAAAATTAATATAAGAATAATTGAAAGCCAGAAACTCGGGACAGAAATTCCTAAAAGAGAAACTGTTATTGAAAGTTGATCTAATATCTTTCTATGGTTTACAGCAGCCAGGATACCGAAAAAAAGCCCTAAAACTCCTCCCATGAATTGAGCCATTAAAGCTATTAAAAAAGTTGGTTCCAGCCGACTAATTATTGCTACTCTAACTGAAGAGTTTAAATATAGTGAATCTCCTAAATCTCCTCTTATAATATTTCCTGACCAATCTATAAATCTATATATTAAAGGTTGGTCTAATCCTAATTGCTCTTCAAGTTGTATAACCTGTTCTTCTGTTGCCATATTTCCTAAAATAACTCTAACTGGGTCTCCAGGCATTAAATTAGTTATAAAAAATGTAATTATGGCAACAATAATAATCACAGGGATTAAAGAAATTAGTCTTTTAAGAATATATGATTTCAAAAGTGGCTTCACCTCCTGAAAAATCGTTATTATAATAAATGATATGTTTAAAATTATTAATTCATCTTATTTATTAGTAATCTTTATTATTATTGAATATTATCATAAAAATAATTTCCTGTCAATAATTTCATTAACAAACTAAATTTTAAACCAATTTATTCATTGCATAAATAAATTCTTCTAGTACTCTTATTGGATTATCAGATTCAAAAATTCCACTGGCCGCCCCAGCACCATCAGAGCCTAAACTTATTATATCTTTAACATCTTCTCCTGAACTTATTCCAGCTCCATACATTACTTTTACCTCAAGATCAATATCTTTAATAATTTTAATGGACTTTTTTATATAGTTCTCATCACTTCTTTTTCCAGTTCCTATCAATTCTGATGGCTCAGCAAGAATAATATCTGGATCCAATCTGGATAAAGCAGCAAGTTCTGATAATGATTCTCCAGCAACAAGGGTTAATAATTTTAAATTTTTAGCTATATTAATAGCTTTGGATATCTGTGAAAATTTAAGCTGATATTCCCCGTGATTTAAAACAACTCCTTGTGCCCCTGCTTCTTTTACTGCTTCTGGAAGAATTAAACCATGTCCTCTCCCTTTATTTAATGGATCAATATGCTGGGCAAAGATTAATAAATGATTTGTGTTATTTGAAATCAAGCGAATATCTGTTGTCTGTGGTGAAAGAATTATCTGTATATCGTATCTCGCTGATATTTTATCTGCCTCTTTTGCAAACTTTAAAAGTTCTTTACCGAATACATAGGCTTTAGGATTAACATAAAAGATAGGTGAATTTAATTTATATTCAGATTCCATTTTTTACACCTCAATTACATTTTATAGAATTATTATAACATAAAAATTGCCTGGCATGTTGCCAGGCAAAAATAATTATATTTAACTGTTCCAGGCCTGTACAAGTGAACTTAGACCCTGTAACAAAAAACCACCTGCTACCCAATAATAGACCAGGTCTGGAAAAGCCAGTACCAAAACACCTACTGCTATATATAGTATTCCTGAAAATGTTAAACTAACTCTACTAGTATTACTTGTCTCTTCTGCCAATATATCAACCCTCCTTAATACAAAGCTCTTACCAGCACCTAACGATGTCATTCTCTTTGGATTTACATATGATAAATGCCCTCTTACATCTGCCCAAAAATCCGGGAAGTATACTATATTAAGGAAAATACCAGCCAGCAATAAAACAAGAATATAAGTTGTACTGGACCAATAATCTCCCCAGGATAAAAGCAGGCCAATTTCATCCATAAATAAACCCATTCCAATTCCATACATCAATGCAGTATCCCTTTTACTAAAATAATTAGATCCTACAATAGCAAACCAGCCGGCCAGACATATTAATAATATACCAAAAAACAGATGATGAATATGATAACCAAATAAAACAACATTTGTGCCTACATAAAACCTTAATTCACCATCTTTAACCGCCTGGGATGCAGCACTTCCAGCAGAGCCTGCTATTATTACTGCTAAGCGTATAAAAAGAAATGATAAAAAATATGAACTTGTAATAATAAAAGGAATTGATTTATCTCTTTCTACGTTTTGATCTTCTATTCTTTTAGGATCTTTAATAATTAATCCCTCCAGAAACTAACTTTTTGGATTTTATTAACCTAAAGTTATAATATAATATTTCAAACAAAATATCAAAATATATGACTGAAATAAGACTAAGAATTGACTAAAAAATGACCTGGATTTGACCTGAATATGACTGATTACCTTTAATTGGATGGTATAATTAATATGGTAATATATATGTCTGGAAATTATGAAGAGTCTGCCCCTGGATGGTATATTTGCGCGTAGAGTTGTCAGAATATATTGATTTCTAAAGACTTTATATTTAATTATTCCAAGGGGGGGAACAAAAATGAAAAAGGTAATTATACTGGTATTGGTTTTAGGGATTGTAGCATTTTTAAATGGCAATGTATTAGCTATTGAGAGAGTCTCTATTAATGGTGGAGGAACTGTTATTGTCGATGATAATTTAGCTATGCTTGTTGAAAAAATAGATCTCGTATCTCAATATGCAGACTATGGATGTGTTGCAGAAGGTTCAGCAATGGTAGGTCTTGCTGATTTTGGTTCAGGTGAGCAGCATATAATAATGATTTCATTAATTGGCTTAAGAGAGAATGTTGATTTAGGAGTGCCTGGAGGCCAGACATTTGATATAAAGTATAATGATAAAATATATACATCTGTTAAACCATGTGAAGAAGGTTTTTCTAATATAATGATGGTTTTAGAACCTGGAGAAGTATTTGCTCCGGAAAATCTTGAAGTCTGGTGGCAGGAGGTTGGCAATTTAGTTTTAACCAGTATGTAATATTTTCTTCAAAACATTTGCATTTAGGAGGTAAATCTTATGAAGAAATTTATTCTTTTTCTCTTCATAATTGGAATTGTCTTTGTGTTCAGC
Source organism: Halonatronomonas betaini (assembly GCF_015666175.1). NCBI lineage: Bacteria > Bacillati > Bacillota > Clostridia > Halanaerobiales > Halarsenatibacteraceae > Halonatronomonas > Halonatronomonas betaini. Next base: position 285,351 of record NZ_JADPIE010000002.1, read on the forward strand.
GCTATAGATTCTTATGCAATTGTAACAAGAGGCGGAGGCTTACCAACCAGAGTACAGTCTTTATTAGTTGATAAGGTAGAATTAATTCCACAGCTTGCAGATTATGGATGTACTGGAGCTGGAACATTGTTAGTAGGTTCATTTGATTTTGGGTCTGGTTTACAACAGATATTGATGGTTGATCTTTCAGGGATTGGAGAAAATCCTGATTTAAATTTCCCTGGAGGACAAACTTTCCAGGTTAAATCTAATGATATCTTATATGCTTCTGTTAATGCATGTGAAGCAGGATATGCTCATTGTATGATTATCCTGGAAGCAGGAGTCAATTATGAAGATGAAATTCTTGAAGTATGGTGGCAAGAAGGAGAAACATTAATAATGGTTAGTCGATAAAATATTAATTACCATAACCTGTAGAACCTAGGTTCTACAGGTTTCATTTTAATAAATTAATTTATCTAAATTATTTAACTGCATTTCTAACTGCCTGAATTATCCTATCTCCACTAAAAGATTGAAAAATTAATAAAAAAAAAGTAAAGAGACAGGTTTTAACCTGTCTCTTTAAGTAATAGGGGTTTTATTAAAAATTCTAGTCTAACCCTGGTTCATCATCGGTAAATTCATTTATATAATCTATTTCATATCCATTTTCATCAACTATAATATCAAAAAGATGCCAGTGCATTCCATTTTCATCTGTAGGAGCTTCATATTCAGTCCATTCACCGTTTTCACGAACGCGAACCATTGCTTCAGAATCACTTATTTCTGGTACATCTTCTCGATTATCTGAATCATACATTGAAAAGTTTTTAATGAAATATATATAGCGACCTTCATATAATCTTTCAATCCGAATAGTTTCAGGTTCATTATTCTCATAAGTTAAAATATCTTGATCAAGTTCAGCATAGGGATAACTATTTCTAGAACCTTGATCCTGATAATAAATATGATAACCTTCCTGGCTGGAATCATTACTATCTGGAACTATTAAGTGTGCATCAAGGTCCTCGACACCTTCTTGCCAGTTTAATTCAAATAGCAAATCTGCACTTATTGTACTTTCTTCATTTCCATTATCACTATCTGATTCATCATCTTCACTATATTCTTTATATAATCTAAAATTTATGTTAATTGTTTGGCCATCTTCTTCCACTTCTACTGTTCTTGAAACAGGCTCATAACCGTCTCTTGTTACTGTAATTTCAGTATTGTTATCAACATCTTCTAATCTATAATTACCATCACTTTCTGAGTATGTTACTGAGTTACTGTCTGTTCTCACTATCCTGGCATCTTCTACAGGGTTATCGTCACTGAAAGTTTCAACAACTGTACCACTAACCTCACCTCTAACAGGTCTATCACCGGTAAAAGTAACTATATCACTGGATGAAGAACAGCCTGTAATTGCAAAAACAACAAATAAAACCATGATAGAAAACACAATTTTTTTGATATTTCTCATAATATCCTCCTTAAAAAAGCCCATAAAAAACAAAAAACTACTCCGAAGAGTAGTGTAAATTAATCCCTCCGGTAGCCGAACCACCCTGTTTATCAGGGTATCTAGCTTTGCGAACCTGCCTTTCGACAGGAGTGCCTTTATCTCAGGTAAATATTTTATTTGTAAATAATTATAATATGAATAATTATAAAAAACAATAGGCTAAATTAATTATATTATTAATAAATATCCTTAACTATCAAGTTAATATAAGTTCTATTTCTAAATGTTGTCCATTCTGGCTGATAAAGGAGATCAGCATAACCAGATTTAACTCTCTCAAACTTATCAGCCATATAAAATCCTATGCTTTCAATATCATTAGACTCAAATTTTAAATGTCTTTCTTTAATTAAATTAGGATTATCTATTTCAACATCTTTAGATAAAAAAACAGGATGTCTATTTTTATGCCCAAAGGGAGCAAGTCTGTATAGACTATCAAGTAAATCTGAGTTAACCCTATCTAAATCTAATTCAAGATCGTAAGTCTCCCTTTTATACTCAATACCTTCTGCTAGCTGATTAACTTTTTCAAAAAAGTCTCTAAATCTTCCAGCTTTTAATTTTAAACCAGCAGCCAGCTTATGACCTCCAGTTTCTTCTAACATACCTTCTTGCTGACATCTCTTTAAATTCGCATAAATATCAAAAGGCTCAATACTTCTGGCACTTCCTTTTAAGGTCTGACTATCAATAACAATAGCTGGTTTATTATATTTGCTAGAAAGTTTGCCGGCTATCAAACCAACTAGCCCCCTTAAAATTTTACCCTTAACCAAAATCACATTCAATTCTGGTTTGATTTTCTTATCAACTATCTCCATTATTCTATCTGTTAATTCTTTTCGTTTCTCATTATTTGAAATTAATTGATGAGCAAGTTGATTTAAATCTTGGGCTGGTTTTCTTTCTTCATATAAAAGTAAGTCAAGAACAGGCTCAGGCGATCCCAGTCTTCCTGTTGCATTAATGGCTGGACCTATCTGATAACCCAGATCCGAAGCAGTAATTGCTTCAGGTGATTGGCACAAAAAAGAAGTTAATTTATCCAGGCCAGGATTTATATCGCCTGAACAAAATTTTTCTAGACCGGCAGCAACAATATATCTGTTTTCACCTACAAGTGGAACAACATCTGCGACAGTAGAAAGAGTTACAAGATCAAGAACCTCATCAAATGATTCCTTTAATAAAGCCTGACCTACTCTCCAGGTAATTCCTCCTCCAGAGAATTCTTTAAATTGATAATTCCCACTTTTTACTTTTAGATCTATAAAATTATCACCTAAAATTTTCAAACTCTCTAAATCGTCATTTTTATGATGGTCAATAACTATAACTTCAATATTATCATCTTTTAACTCATTTATTTCTATCTGATTAGAGATACCACAATCCAGGGTTATAACCAGTGATGGCTTTAATTCTTTTTTGATTAACTCAACTGATTTTTTTGAAAGCCCATATTCATCCCGATATCTATCACCACTTAATATTTTGATATTAGCTCTAGAATCAAATTTTTTAACTGCCTTATAAAGAATAGCAGCCGATGTCAGACCATCACAATCAAAATCGCAAAAAATAACTATTGAGCCATGTTCAATATGTTCTTTTAATAAGTCAATCACATTTTCTATATTTGGAATATCATTATAAGACTGAAGTTTATCTATAGAAGGACTAAAAAAATCATTTAACTTCTTTCTGGTATTAAAGCCTCGCTTTATTAATATTTTACTAATACTTTCATCTAAATTATATGATTTTGCTATCTCTTGATAATTCATCTTTTCCTCCAATTAATAAGTTTTATTTCTATTAATATAATATAACATCAAATATATTGGATAGCAAAAATCTTAAAGACTTGACAAATAAATAATACTTATAGTATAATTTGAGCAAGTAAATTGTTAAAAAATTTAAATATTTAGGTTGAGATATTAGAGAGGCCTTTTTGAGCAGTAAATTCTCCGCTGGATTTCTGTGTCAAAAAGGTTTTTTATTTCAAAAATTTAGAGGAGGTATAAAAGTATGGCAAAATTATTTGGTGATTTCGATAAGCTAGAATCTGATTTTGCTGATTTTGGTGAAATGGTTGGGGTTTGTATGACAAAATCTCTTGAAGCCCTTTTTCTTTATTTAGAAGAAGGAGAAAGTGAAAGGGTTAAAGAGCTTACCAGTATTGTCCATAGATATGAAAGCAAAGCAGATGAGAAAAGACGGGATATTATTACTAGCATTTTAAACGGTAGCTTAATGCCCCATACCAGAAGTGATATGTTAAACTTAATTGAATCTATTGATGATATAGCTGACTTTTCAGAAGATATTATAGATGAGATAATCTTTCTTGGCTTAAAATTTGAGTATCTTGAAATTGAAAAAACTAAAGAGATGAAAGAATTGCTTTTAGAACAATATAGTAAATTAACTAAAGGTTTAAACCTTCTCTTTAAAGATATGGACCAGGCTTTAGTCTATGCCCATCAACTTGAAGAAATTGAATCTAAACTTGATGATATAGAAGAAGAATTAATTAGAAGTGTTGGGCAGAATGAAGATCTAGATACGGCCAGTAAACTTTCCCATCGAAATCTGATAAAAAATATATCTGACCTGGCAGATGTTATTGAAAAGGTTGGAGATGTAATAGAGATAGTAATCTCAGTAAGACGAGGATAGAGTAGCTAAGAAAGGGGAATTTCTATGTGGTACCTTTTATCTGGAGTATATTTAGGCGGAACTCTTGGAGCAAATGATGCAGCCAACATCTTTGGAACTGCTGTTGTTACTAAAGCTCTTAAATTTAAAACAGCTGCTTTATTAAGTGTAATTTTTGTTATTATCGGTTCTGGTCTTGAGGGTGCTGGAGGCATGGAAACCCTTGGTGGCCTGGCAGAACAGACACTTTTAACAGCCTTTTTAAGTTCACTGGCTGCTGCCCTTACTGTTACTTTAATGACCGTACTGGAATTGCCAGTGTCAACATCACAGGCTGTTGTTGGAGCCATAATTGGTGGCAACATCTTAACAGGAACTGTTGACTTTTCGCCACTTATACCAATTTTATTTGCATGGATATTAACTCCGATTGGAGGCCTTGTGATTTCTTTTATTCTATATAAGTTATATTCAATATTTGTACAACATAGAATTAATAATCTTAAATATTTTGAGACATTTGTTAGGGTTGGACTTGTACTGGCAGGAATGTATGGAGCCTATTCATTAGGGGCCAATAATGTCGCCAATGTTGTAGGTGTATTTGTTGAAGCTGGCATGTTTGAACCAGAACTTGCTGGTATTATAGGTGGTATGGCTATTGGACTTGGTATATTTTTTAGTAGAGGAGTCATGGAAACCATTGGCAGAAGAATTACTGCTTTAACGCCATTAACTGCTTTAATAACAGTCATAGCTCATTCTATAACACTTTATATCTTTGCTAGAATAGGTATACCGGTCTCATCATCCCAGGCTATTGTTGGAGCAGTATTAGGGATTGGTCTGGTCAAAGGCACTAATATGATGGATTTTGAAATGGCTAAAAAAATTCTCTTTGGCTGGATTGGAACTCCATCAGTTGCCTTTTTAATTGGGATAATTTTAAATATTATCTTTTTATAATTTATTAAACTACTTGCCATAAATTATAGTTAGTGTTATAATAATAACATCAGTAATTTTCATTTGCCCCATCTGTACCCTCAGATGGGGTTTTGCTATTTATTTTTTAATTTTTCAATAAGATTTTTCACCCTTTTTTTTGCTTCCTCAGTTTCACTTATCTCCTTTTTAAATTCTAATGAAAGAATATCACTTTCATTTGACTTTTCTGGAAGATATTCAACTGGTATTTCAAAACTATATTTCTCTTCTGGTCTAATTAATAAAATAGCAATTCCATTTTCAATCCTATCGACTGTTACTTTCATAATATACAACTCCTGGATTATATAGTTATTTGATCTTTCCATCTATTAAACTTGTTTGAATCAATTCCATCGACTTCTTTTATTTCTTCAATTGTCTGGAACTCATCATTGTCCTCTCTATATTCAATAATATTATCAGCAGTTACAGGTCCAACCCCCCAGAGTGATTCAAGTTGAGACTTAGAAGCCTGATTAATATTAATTTGGCTATAATTAGTTTCTGAATCTTCAGGTTCGCTTATTTCAGATTCCTCTGCTTGATCTAAATCATCTTGATTTAATCTATTTGTTTCAATAGAATAATACTCCCCATCTGTATTAACAATTATATCACCATCTAAATCATTTCTATAAATCTCAATATCATTTTTCTCGAGTAAATTTATAACTTCTGGCGCTGGATGATTAAATCTATTATCCTCGCCTACCTGGATAACAGCTATTTCAGGATTTACAGCTTCAAGAAAATAATTATTAGTAGAAGTTCTGCTGCCATGGTGAGCCACCTTAAGGATAGTTGACGAAATATCAATACCAGTACCTAAGATTTCTCTTTCAGCAAATTCCTCAATATCACCGGTAAATATAAATGATATCTGATCATATTGAAGATAAGTTACAATAGAAGAATCATTCAAGCTATATTTTTCTGTATCTTCGCCAGGGTGAATAATATCAAATGTCAGATTATCCAGTTCTATTTTATCTCCTCTTCTAGGCGTTTTAAAAGTAAGATCTTTTTCATCTATTAAAAGTAAATAATCTTCATAGGTCTGAGATGTATGGACTCTACCACTATCATAAATAGCATCAACTGGAAATTTTTCAATTACTGCAGATAAACCTCCAATATGATCAGCATGAGGATGAGTAGCAATAATCGCATCAAATCTATCAACGCCGGCCTCATTTAGATATGAAATTAATTTCTCTTCAACACTGGCAAATCTATCACCACCATCAATTAAAACTGTATCACCTTCTTGATGCTGCAAGAGAATAGCATCTCCCTGGCCTAAATCGATAAAATGAACTGTTAATTCTGCTGCAACATTAAAACTGAATATCAGCAGAAATGCGAGTGCGAATATTAAAATTAAAAATTTATTTTTTCTAAAGATATTAATCCCGCCCTTCTAATAACCTAATTAAACATTTCTTAAAATTTTTATCTTCCTCTGGAGTTCTCTTGCTATGAGTTGGGTGACGTTTATTTGCTCTCCTCATTTTAGCATATAAATGGCGTTTAGCCAGAAGATTATCTATATTTTCTTCAGTATATCTATTGCCTGAGTTATTGAGAACAGTAGCTCCTTTTCCTAAAACCAGAGCAGCCAGTCCATAATCCTGAGTGATAACTATATCACCTGCTTCGACTCTATTTATTATCTCCATATCAACTGACTGAGATTCTATATCTAACTTTTTAATCTTAGCATAATCAGATTCTATCTGATGGGCATAATTAGTAAAAATAATTAATTTATAGCTAAATTCTTTTGCAATCTTTTCAGTTATCTGAATTACTGGAGATCCATCTCCATCGACTAATATCTTAATTCCTATCACCTGACTTTCTATTGCCAAATTTTAATTTTTTTAGGACTATAATATAATAAAATTTTTATTTTATAATTTTCCTAACTTATTATAAACTACTTACGTTCAAAAGAATAACCCAAGAATTAATAAATGAACAGGATAAAATAAATAAAAGAAATATTTTAATTTTAACCCCTGTTTACCACTATAAAATTTTATCAGAATAAATGAAATAAGAGCAAAAAGCTGAATATAATAAAATGTTGAATCTCCAGGATTCATTAATCCAATAAATAAATAAAAAAATCCATATAAACCTGTTACTGATATTAACATATACTTATAATCATACCTGAAATGATGAATAAAGTAGATTAAAAAAACACCAAAAAACCTATAATCAGCACCAATAATATCTGCCAGAGATGCTAGCAATACAACTGGTATGATACTTCCAAATCTATCACTAAGAGCAATTGCAATTAATCCTAAAGCTAGAGTGACAAATATATTTAATCCAGAATCAAAACCAAAGGCCAGCCAGAATGGATATTGGGATATTATTGCAAGTATAGCTAGCCGGGCCAGATATTTATTAAAATTTGAAGTATGGCAATAACCTTCAGTTATTAAAAAAGCAAATAACGGAAATGCCAGTCTTCCAATGATTCTCAGAATAATAAGATCAGGGAAAATAACATAACCAATATGATCAATTAACATTGTTGTAATAGCTATTATCTTTAACTGAAATGAGCTCATACTATCATCTCTTTTTTAGATACTTTTTAAAATAATTTCTCTAACCTTACTTAGTGCTTCTGGTAATTTATCTGGATTACTGCCTCCTCCCTGAACAAAATCGGGCTGTCCTCCACCATTACCATCCAATATAGGCATTACTTTTTGAATTACTGGGTTCAAATTAAACTCAGCTATATCTTCTGATCTTGCCAGTATCATTCTTGCAGTCTTGCCATCCTGCTGCCCGAAAACTACTATTCGCTGATTAACTGAAACAAGCAAACTGGCCAACTCCTGGACTTCTGTAAACCCGAGATTATCAAAACTATTAATAATAAGTTTATACTTTCCTATCTCCTCTGCATCCTTAATTAATTCAGCTTCTTTATATTTTAAAAGTTGGCTTTTAAGATTATCTATTGTATTTGATTTATTATTTAGTTCTTCTAATAACCTATTAGTTTCAGCTATAATTTTCTTATTATTAACAGATAGTTTATCTCTTAAAAAAGCTGTTAAATTATTTTTGAAACGATAATCTTCAACTGCTCTTTGTCCACACAAAAAATGAAATCTGGTACCTACTTTATAATTTTCTGACCCAATTACTGAAATGATTCCGATCTGACCAGTACTTTTAAGATGTGTACCTCCACAGGGATTTCTATCGAGGCCAGCTATCTTTACAATCCTGATATCATCTTCGTTGTCACCAGGATATTCAATTGAAATATCCTTATTTTTGTATATAAAATGATTACATCTAGTTTCAATCTTTTCTATCTCTTTCTGAGCAAGTTTAATATCTGTATCAATAGTAAGGCTTGATTCTCCTAAATGAAAACCTATTGTTTCTGCCTGATATAAGTCCTTTGCAACTGCAGAAAGAAGATGCTGACCTGAATGCTGCTGCATTAAATCAAAACGTCTTTCCCAGTTAATCTTACAATCCAAATCGATTTTTTTAGAGGGTAGTTTATCCCCAACATGAAATATCTTGCCACTATCCTCATAAACATAACTGATCTTACTCTCTCCTATACTTCCATTGTCTGCTGGCTGTCCGCCACCTTCTGGATAAAAAGCAGTCTTATTTAATCTAATATGATATTTCCCTTTCTCTTCAAAATAATCTATGATATTTGCTTTAAAATCCTGTTTAAAGGAATCATTATAATATAATCTTTCTGTCATTTTCACACCTCAGATATTAAAATTTAAGTTCTAAACCGAAATATGTCTTTACCTCTTCAGAACTGGCTGCCAGCCCAAGCCTAGGAACCAGGTGCAACCAGTTGGCAGTTCCTGTTTCTAATAGTAGCTCAAATCCACCACTTAACAGATTATAATCATAACTCTGATAATCAATAAATGGTTTAATAAAAAGATCCCCAAAAAATATATTTGGATTCCAACTTCCCTGGTGAATTTCAATTAATTTATATGTTAAATCAGCGCCTATTTTATAGCCACTATTCCCTGATACCTCAAACTCTCTGGCAGAATAGCCTGGCTTTAATTCCTGACTTAATGATGTATCAATAGTCAACCTGCCCTTTGAAAAAAGTTTCTGATATCTTATGCGGCCAAAATATTCCTGGCCAGAGAAATTTGCCTGAAGATTTAATGATAGTCGGTGGCCAGGATACCTAAAACCAATTCCTGAACCAAATCTATGATAATTAAAATCAGTCTGATAAAAAAGATCAATTACTGAAAGGCCATTTAAATTAGAACGATACAGAGGATAATTAAATCTCAACTGATTATATCTCCCTGATTCCTGACCAAAATTATTATAGCTAATAGTTAATGGTGCCAGCAATCTACTGGTAATATTAAAATCAAAGCTTCCTGCCTGATTTAAACTCAACTGATAAGAATTAAGCCCGGTTCCATCTTCACTATATATAAATACTGGCAACAATCTAACCTCAGGATTTAATAGATAACCTATATTACTGGTGAACCCATTGTTTACTCTAAGCTCCTGGCCAACCTCAGCAAGATCATAATTAATTTCCGAGCCAACAGTTAAATTTTCAACAGGTCTTGCCTGGTCATAATTCACTTCATTAATATCCTGTCTATAAATCGCCATTCCATCCAGGTTAAAGCTTAAATGATAAAGTTGATCATTTGCAATTACTGGATTTCTTGCATAGATATCATCTGTTAGTTGATAAGATTTGCCTGACTTTAAATCATAACTATAAATGGCTTCATAATCAAAATAATTAGCTACATAATAAATAATATCTCCAGCAATACTTATCTGTTTCTCAGGCATTTTAGTTGCCACTATCGGATTCAATTCAAGATTCTCAGGATCCAATAAATTAATATTCCAGGCAGACTGATTACCTTTGCTCACCGTTATTAGCATATCCTGATAGGCTTTTAATTCTCCGATTAACTCTGAAATATAGCCAACCTTTTCAACTTTTCGATCCTTATATTGATATACATATGAGCCATAATTATCTTTCCTGGCAGTGGCAAAATATATGCTGTCATTTAATACAGCAAAATCTCTAATTTCATCTCTTATAAGCTTTTCTTTAACTCCAGTTTCTAAATTCAATCGATATAAATTAGTAACAATACCTCTGGTATTATTATAAATATTTGGATAGCCAGACTTGCTATCACCTAAAAGAAAATAAGCATAACCATTTTGAACCTCTATGCCACCATGAATACCTGCTACAGTTTCTAATAGAACTTTCTCCTGACCTTTAATCAAATCAAATTCTATCAGCCGATTAATCCTGTGATATTCAAATGGAGCTGAACTATAACTATTGGATTTAAAATAATATAAGCTCTCATCTTTAGATGTCATCCCGGACAGATAGCCATTTTCATTAGATAAAATTTCCTGACCTGAAAATTCAAAATCCCAATTATCTTCGATAAGAAATTCTTTAAAATCCTGATATAACTCTGAAAAAGCCTTGCCATAAACCTCTTTAGCAGCTCTATCCAGTCCAATCCCAGGGAAAAAATTACCAGTGATTGCCGCCCAGTAATAAGCACCATAGGTATTAAATAATTCAGAGAACTTAGCTTCACCATATTGATTGGCAAGATAATCAATAAAAACAGCACCATATAAATACTGCTGGCCTCCAGGAAAATAATTATGATTATAAATTATCTCCTCTAATTCTGGTAAACTTTCTTCAGCAGCTGCTCTGTTTGCAAACCAGCGATAATAGCCACCATTTAACCTTCCTTCTGCTGGTGACTGTTGAGACTCAATGTAGATGGCCAGACCCTCAATCAACCAGAGAGGACTATGAATATTAGGTGACATTATATCACCAAATATTCTAGTAGTCACTTTGCTGCCTCCAGAAAGATTCTGGAGATGAGCCATATGGGTAAGTTCATGAATCCCCAGTCTTCTCAACCAATTTTCATAAGTGGCTCTGCCAGCAATACTGGCAGGATTATTAGTAAATATACCCATCTTATTAAAGACAGGGTTGGCATAACCATTTGTAAAAAGTCCAATATCTTCAAGGGTTAAACTTATTTTATAGTCAAGTTCATTCCCTGTTAATCCTGCAATTTCAGAGCGATGCTTTTCCAAATAATAAAGAGTTTCAATAGCCTGAGACTGATAACCTTCTTGAAAAAATACTTCAAAATGGTCTGTTTCATAACTCTGCCAGTTCCATATATTGGCTGCACTGCTGTTCCCAGAAATACAGGCAATAAGAAATAATATAAATACTATTAGAATAAAATTTCTTCTTAATTGATTCAGCACCCCTCCTACCTCCTCCTTCATCTCTACTACCCTGATTCATAGATATAAGTAAAATTATTTTGGTTTTATTTAATTCAAATTATAGAGATTTAATTTCACTCAAAATCAGATACCTATTAACTATATTCTATCTGAACTGAATTGCCTCTAAAGCCTGATTCAGCATTCTCTACCAGTAATTTAAACTACATGCATTATTTTCATTTTATCACTCTATCTATTATATAATTCTCGTTTTCTCCTCTAATTCCTGCTAAAAAACCTAAAGTAGGTAATAATATAAAGAGGCAGGGTAATTAGCCCTGCCAATTTAGTAGTATTAATTTATTATATAATTAATATTTTATTTAGCCTGCTTATAATTTTTATTTTCATACTTTGCTGATTGATTCTTTAAGAAGTTATCCTCATAATCATCATAGATATCAACTACTAATGATACCATTCCTATTAGGGCAATTAAGTTCGGTATGACCATTATTCCGTTAAAAGTATCAGCCATTTCCCAGACTATTGGAACTTCAAGAGTTGCACCAACAATTACAAATAATAAAACGCCTATCCTGTAAGGAGTTAATCCTGATTTACCAAATAGATACTTTATATTTGATTCTCCAAAATAATACCAGCTTATAATAGTTGTAAAGGCAAAAAAGAATAATGCAATTGCAATAAAGTTTTCTCCAGCATTTCCAAAACTTTCAACAAAACCTGCCTGAGTTAAAGCTGCTCCTCTAGCGTCAGTTGCTTCAAAAACTCCTGTAGTAACAATAACCATTGCTGTCATTGTGCAGACAATAAATGTATCAAAAATAACTCCAAAAATACCAACTAAACCCTGTTGAGCTGGATGCTTAACCTTAGCAACTGCATGAGCCTGAGGAGTTGATCCCATTCCAGCTTCATTAGAAAATAAACCTCTGGCAATACCATATCTAAATGTCTGCTTAATACTAACACCAATAACATTAAGTCAAGGGGGTTATTAAATTTAAAAATTTTAAGTTTTTTTAGAATTGTATATATAATAAATATATATACAAAATAAAATCTAGCCATTTTTCAGGCTAGACGACTAATGCAATTAATTTCTATAATTATTCTATAATCTCAATCCGATCTTTGCCAGCTTCTTTGGCTTTATATAAAGCTTCATCTGACCTCTTATAAAGACTATCAAGGTCATCATCAGGTCTTATTGCAGTTATCCCAAAACTTAAAGTTACAGTCTCTGGAATAGATTCTAATTTTATACTCTTAAGTTTCTGTCTAAACCTTTCTGCATAATTACATGCATTAGTTGTATCAGTTTTGGTGAGTAAAATTGCAAATTCTTCACCGCCAACCCTGGCTGCCATATCTTCTTTTCTAGTTTCCTGATTTAGTAACTGGCCTAAACTTTCTAAAACATCATCTCCAGCAGAATGGCCATATGTATCATTAATTTTTTTAAAATCATCAATATCTGCAATGATTAAAGATAATCTGTGCTGATGCCGCTGGGATTGAGCTAACTGTTTTTCAAAATATTCCATGAAGGCTCGTCGATTATAGAGATCTGTTAGTGAATCTTTTCTAGAAAGTTCTTTAATCCGTTGATTGGCTTTTTCTAATTTCATATTTTTTTTGCTTAGTTCTCTGGTAATACTTGATAACTCATTATTTAATTTGGATATCTTATTCAAAACTTCTTCTCCCTCTGAACCTGTATCTTCACCGATCAGACAATAGTAATTTTCTAACTTGAATATATGACAGATATATTCTTTTTCCACTTTTTTAATTGTAATATTTTGATCTAATTCTAAATTAAATTTATTATAATTTTCTTTTGTTGGAAAACTTAATAGTTCCATGCTATTACCAGTAAAAATGTTTTCCAGTGTTTGATTATATAACTTTTCTTCAGGAATATTAACTGCTTTTTTAAACCCCTGATTAAATTCTAATATTTTCTGCTGATTATCATAAAAAATTATAATATTATTAGTTAACCTGTCAAGATAGGTGTCAAATGGATGAGGACAATTTTGATGAATTTTTTCTATCATTATTTATTCTCCTCCTGCCACCAATCTTCTACAATCTCAACTGCTTTCTCTGAATTCCTGGCCCATCCATCTGCCCCAGTCTTCTTCCAGAGTCCAGGATTTTCATTAAAGACTTTACCACCAACAAAAATTTTTAAATCTTCAAGCTCTGGAGTAGCTTTAATCTTATTAACTGCATTTATAAGATTTTCTAAATTAAAACTCATAGAAACTGATAATCCTAGAGCAAATGGCTTATGGTCGACCAATAACTTAATTAAATCAATTAAAGGAGTATCTGCCCCTAAATACTTAACATCCCAACCTTCTAATTCCAGAGAATCTGCAATTATTCTTGCTCCTAGCTCATGAAATTCATTGGCAATTGATGTAATTACAATCTTACCTTTTTCGGAAATATTATCTAAAAAATTCATGTAAATATTTGAGAGAACTCTTGAAGAAATTGAAGAAGCCATATGTTCTTCTGCTATTGATACTTTGCCATTTTCCCAGAGTTCGCCAACTTCATAAAGAGCATTTTTAATTACATATTCAAAAAAATCTCTAGCATCTTCTTTTGTTTCTATAATTTCTTTAGATAGTTTATCTGCTTCAAGATGATCTCCAGCTAAAAGATACTGTAAAAATTGGCTATATGTCTTCTGCCATTTCTCAGGAATCTCTTCATTATTTACTTTTACTTCTTTTGAAAGCTGAATGATATTTTCATGATTATCTAAAATCCATTTATAGACAGCTATTATCTCTTCTCTGAACTCAGGTTTTATGAATTCCTTAACTGCCTCAATCCAGACCTTAATTTCAACCCGGAAATATTTATAACTGAAACCCTGATTATAATAAGCCTTATATACCCAGGGTAACGTTGTTTTAAATAGCTGATAGTCATTAATTTGGAAAAGATTACTCATGAATTTTGCATTATTTTCATTGAGATCATGCATGGTACTTAAGGAATTATAACCGATTAATTTATTAATATCATCTCTACTATTCAAAGTATTATTAACTCTATTGATAATTAGATTTAACTTATCTTTATATTCATTAGCAACTTCGCTTGGAATAT